>NZ_JBPQTW010000297.1:0-6896 GCF_051386535.1 Streptomyces sp. URMC 127 | reverse complement strand
GCCACGCTGTTGCGCTTGATCGTCAGACGCCGCGCATCCTCCGGATTCTCGGCGATCGCCATGCACACGCGCGCCACGCCCGGCGTGTAGACCATCGACAGGTCGTCACGGTTACGGATCGGGTGCTTCGACGCCATCTCGATCTTGCCACCGAGGTGCATCAGGAACGTACGGTCCGACACCTTGCCCAGCACCACACCCTCGATGCTGCGCAGCTCCTCGACGATCTCCTCCGCGTGGGCGGTGGAGGTCGCGGCGACGGTGACGTCGATCCGCAGCTTCTCGTGGCCGGAGGCCGTGACGTCGAGGCCGGTCACGGAACCGCCGGAGGACTCCACGGCCGTGGTGAGCTGGCTGACCGACGTCCCGCTCGCGGGCACCTCCAGCCGGACCGTCATCGAGTACGAGACGCTTGGCGCCGTTGCCATGGCCGACTTCCTCTGCTTTCCCTGGTTCGCTGGTGCGGGCTCGATGGTCCCACCTACCCACGGGTAGGGGGTAACCAGGGCCGGGTTACGGAAATAAAGTTCCGGGAAACAAAAGGGGCCGGCGCCGGCCGGCGGGCGGTCCGCACATGCCGACGGGCGCCCTTCCCGGAGGAAGAACGCCCGTCAGACACACGCTTGATGACACCGACCCGCCATGCTCGCCTCGCGGCAAGTGGTCGCTCGTAGCGACGAAGGTTGGGCCCGGGGGCTTGGATCGAGCCGGTGCCACACCCAGGCTAACAAACCGTCCCCGGAAGTCATTCCCCCCGGAGGAGTCCGGTCCCGGGAGTACCTCCGGCGGCGGCCGGCAGCTCCGCCGCCGGAGGGACCGCGCTCAGTCCCGCAGCAGGTCCGGCACGCCGTCGGCGTCCGGGTCGTCGCGCTCGCCGGAGAGCACCGTCAGGCGCTGCGTGGCGCGCGTCAGCGCCACGTACAGCACCCGCAGGCCCGCCGGGGACTCGTCCGCGATCTCGGCGGGCGAGACGACGACCGTCGCGTCGTACTCCAGGCCCTTCGCCTCCAGGCTGCCCAGCACCACGACCCGGTCGCCGAGCCCGGCCACCCAGCCGCGGGCCTCGGCGCGCCGCCCCATGGGCACGACCACGCCGACCGTGCCCTCGACGTCCGCCAGCAGGTGCTCGGCCTCGGCCCGCACCGCCGGGCCGAGCCCGGCACCGGCGACGGCGAAGCGCGGCACGACGCCCGTGGAGCGGACGGCCGCGGGCGACTCCATGCCCGGCATCGCGAGCGCGAGGACCTTGGCCGCGAGCTCGGCGATCTCCGCGGGGTTGCGGTAGTTCACGGTGAGCCGGAAGCGGGTGCGGCGGCGGGCGCCGAGGGCCTCGTCCCGGGCGGCGGCGGCCTCGTCCGGGTCGGACCAGGAGGACTGCGCCGGGTCGCCGACGATCGTCCAGGTGGCCGTACGGCCGCGGCGGCCGACCATGCGCCACTGCATGGGGGTGAGGTCCTGGGCCTCGTCCACGATGACGTGGGCGTAGTCGCGGCGCTCCTCGGCCAGGCGCTCGGCGCGCTCGCGGCGCGACTCGGAGCGCTGCGGCATCAGCTCCTCCAGCCCGGTGAGCGCGTCGAGCGGGTCGTACTCGCGCGGCTTCTTCGGGCGGGCCGGGGCGCCGAGGAGCGTCTCCAGCTCGTCGAGCAGGGCCACGTCGTGCACGGACAGCGGGCCGCGGCCGGCGGCGTCCAGGCGGCGCAGCGAGCGCGCCAGCAGGCGGGTCTCGCGCGGGTTGAGCACCCGGCGCGGGAAGCGCGCGAGGCGCTTCTCGTCGGCCATGCACGCCAACACCTGACGCGGCGTCAACTCGGGCCACCAGGCGTCGAGGAAGGCGAGGAAGTCGTCCTCGGTGGTGATGTCCTCGTCGAAGGCGGAGCGGGCCTCGGCGGCGAGCTCCGGGTCGGTGTAGCGCTTGGGTCCGCCGGCCTTGGACCACAGGGCGTCGAGGATCAGCCTGCGGGCGCGCGGGCGCAGCAGGTTCACGGGCGCGGTGCCGCCGAGGGCGGTGTTGCGGATGCGCTTGAGGTCCTCGGCGCCGAGCTCGATGCGGGCGCCGAAGGCGACGACGCGGAGCCGGTCGGGGGTGCGGGGCCGGCCGGGGGCGGCGGTGCCCGGGAGGTCGTCCGCGCCGAAGAGGCCGTCGGCCGCCGGCGCCTGGGCGCCGCCCTGCCGGGCGCCGGGCGCGGCCTCCGTGCCGGAGCCCTCCAGCGCGCCCCGCACGGCCTTGCGGAGCACCTTGAGCATGCGCGAGGAGCCCTTGATGCGGGCCACGGCCGGCTCGTCGTACGTGTCGGCCTCGGCGCCGTCGACCAGCGAGCCGACGGCGCGGATGGCGACCTGCCCCTCCTCGCCGAGGGAGGGCAGCACGCCCTCGGTGTAGGCGACGAGGAGCGGGGTCGGGGAGACGACGAGGATGCCGCCCGCGTACCGGCGGCGGTCCTGGTAGAGGAGGTAGGCGGCGCGGTGCAGGGCCACGGCGGTCTTGCCGGTGCCGGGGCCGCCCTCGACCTCGGTCACCGACGCGGCGGGGGCGCGGATGACCATGTCCTGCTCGGCCTGGATGGAGGAGACGATGTCGCGCATCGTGTGGCTGCGGGCCTGGCCGAGCGCGGCCATCAGCGCGCCGTCGCCGACGACCGGCAGGGTGCTCCCGCCGAGGGTGGCGGTCAGCTCCGGGCGCAGCAGGTCGTCCTCGACGCCGAGGACGCGGCGGCCCTTGGAGCGGATGACGCGGCGGCGGACGACGCGGCCGGGCGCGACGGGCGTGGCGCGGTAGAAGGGCGCGGCGGCGGGCGCCCGCCAGTCGATGACCAGCGGGGAGTAGTCGGCGTCGAGGACGCCGATGCGGCCGATGTGGAGGGTCTCGGCGATCTCGGCGCGGTCGCCGCGGACGGCGTCGTCGGCGGGCTCGACGGAGGTGTAGGCGCCGTCGGGGCCCTTCTTGCCGTCCTTGCCGAGCAGCAGGTCGATGCGGCCGAAGAGGAAGTCCTCGAACTCGTTGTTGAGCCGGTTGAGGTGCACCCCGGCCCGGAAGACCTGGGCGTCGCGCTCGGCTAGCGCGCCGGGCGTGCCGACCTGCCCGCGCTTGGCGGCGTCGTCCATGAGGAACTCGGCCTCGTGGATCTTCTCCTCCAGGCGCCGGTAGACCCGGTCCAGATGCTGTTGTTCGGTACCGATCTCACGGTCGCGGACCCCGTCGGGCTCGCTCTGCGGTCCGGTCGCCACCTGCGCGTGCGTGGCGTTCTGCGCGGCCACCCAAGCCCCCTTCTGCTGTGCCTAGGGCAGCCGTCAACCGTACGCGAACACAGGTGCTGAGCGCACCTGTCAGGACATGGTTGTTTTTATTCGGGCTGAAGATGTTTTGCTCACACCTTGACGCTCACACCTTGACGGTGGCGAGGAGCCTGCCGTCGAGGGTGCGCACCTCGAAGCGGGAGATGTCCTTCCGGTTCAGGGCCGCGCCGCCGTGGGTGTACAGCGGCTCCTTGTTCCACTTGCTGCCCTTGTCGCCCTTGTCGCTCTTTTCTCCGTTATGGGCGCCCTCCAGGCCGTAGCCGCCCGGCGGGACCGCCCACGTCGTCACCACCTGTCGCTCGCCGTCCTTGCCCACGGCCACGAGATCGCAGGTCAGCGGGCCCCTGACCCGGGCGAGCCGGAGGGCCACATGGGTGCCCCAGGGCTTCGGCTGCAGCGAGACCGTCGCGTCGACCTTCGTCGCCGGATCCACCGCGCCGATCTTCTCGCCGTCCTCGTACATCTGCTTCGCCGCGCTCACGCCGCTGTGGTCCGGCGCCTCCTCCGAGAAGACCGCCGCGCCCACCAGCGGGCCCGCGACGATCAGCGCCGCGGCGGCCGCGGCCAGGCACAGGCGGCGCGTGCGCTGCGCCCTGCGGGCGGCGCCCACGCCGGCCAGCAGCCCGTCGAGCAGCGCCGGGTCCGGGCGGGGCGCGACGGCCTCCGGGGCGGGCGCCGACTCCTTGAGCTCCGCGAGGAGCGGGGTCAGGTCCATCAGGCCGTCGAGCTCGGCGGCGCACTCCGGGCACCCGGCGAGGTGCTCCTCGAACCGGGCGGCGTCCGCGGCATCGAGGACACCGAGGGCGTAGGCGCCCACCTCGGTGTGCCGCTCGTGGTCCGGCTCGCGGTCCGGTGCCGGCCCGTTCATGCCGTCACTCCTCGTTCTTCGAGCGAGAGCTTCATCGAGCGCAGTGCGTAGAAGACCCGGGACCGCACGGTCCCCGCCGGCACGCCCAGCACCTCGGCCGCCTCGCTCACGGTACGTCCCCTGAAATAGGTCTCGATCAGCGCCTCCCGGTGCGCCTCGGTCAGGTCGCCCAGCGCGTCGGAGATCGTCATCAGGCGCAGCGCCCGGTCGATCTCGTCCGCCGCCGGGATCAGCTCCAGCGGGCCCGGGTCGACCTCGCGGGGGCGCGCCTGCCGGCTGCGGTGGTTGTCGATGACGATGCGGCGGGCGACGGTCACCAGCCAGGGCCGTACGGAGCCGGGGGCTCCGCGCAGCCGGCCGGCGTTGCGCCAGGCGCGCAGCAGCGTCTCCTGGACGACGTCCTCCGCCCGCTGGCGGTCTCCGTCCACCAGGCGCAGTACGAAGGCGAGCAGGGGGCCCGCGTGCTCTTCGTAGAGCGCCCGCATCAGGTCCTCGTCGGGGCTCGTCCTGTCAGCCACGGCGGCATCCTTGCGCAAGCCTTCTCCCTGGTCGATAGCCCGTGCCGGCGGCTCGGGCGGTACTCGCCGGTAGCCGTAGCCGCCCGTTCCGCCGGTGCCGTCGCCGGTGCCGGGGCCCTGCGGCCCCTCCGGCGGTGAGTACGGGCCGGGCGGGCTGCGCGTTCAGCGCGGGGGCGCTCGGGTCGCCCTTACGGATCGGATGGCGGTTCCGTTCAGCCGAAGGGCCGTGATGCAGGCCTCAGTTCGCCGCTGAGCGGAGGCATGCGGCGGGCCCGTACGACAGCCCGGGAGGCCGGTGCAGGGGGCACCGGCCCCGTACGGGGAGAACGGGGAGGTTCACCATGAACCGCATCGGCAAGCGCCGGACGATCGTCGCCGTCGCCGCCTCGGCGGCCGTCGCCGCGGGGGCGTTAGGGGCGTTGGGCGCGGCGGAGGCGTCCGCGGGGCCCGGCCGCGAGGGCGCCGTCTTCTTCGCCGCGAGCCTCAGCGGCGCGAACGAGGTGCCCGCGGCGGACGGCAAGGCAGTCGGCGACAAGGACGGGCGGGCCGTCGGTTTCCTGCGCGTCCGGGGCGACGAGGTGGCGTACGCCTTCTCCTTCCGCGGGATCGCCGCGCCCACCGCGGCCCACCTCCACCAGGGCGAGCGCGGCAAGAACGGCGACGTACGGATCCCGTTCTTCGCTCAGCCCCTGCCCGGCGGCGGTACCCGTGCCACCGGCACGGTGAAGGTCACCGACCGCAAGCTCCTGGACGCCCTCGCGTCCGGGCCCGGCGGCTTCTACCTCAACCTGCACACCGGTGAGTTCCCCGGCGGCGCGGCACGGGGGCAGGTGCACCGGCTGAGCGCGCCGCTCGGCGCGGACTTCGACATGAACACCGCCGTGAACACCGTCCAGGCCTCCGTCGTCGAAGGCAGCCAGATCTACGCCTGCACCCGGCAGGAGGGCGGCGGGTTCGCCTTCACCCAGGACAACGTCTCCGCCACGCTCGACGGAAACATCGCCCACACCTTCGTACGGCCCGGCGGCGACCCGCAGTGGGTCGCCCCCGACCGGTCCGCCGTCACCGGCAAGGTCATCACCAGGACCCCGAACGGGGACGGCAACATCCCAGAACTCGACCTGCGCGCGACCCGCTCCGGCGCGGGCAAGGGCGTCCTCGCCTCCACCACCGAGGTGCTGCGGCTCAACACGCGGGGCGGCACCGCCCCCGCCGGGCCCTGCGACCCGCGGCGGCAGCCGAAGGCGGCCGTGCCGTACCGGGCGGACTACCTCTTCATCGGGCGCTGACCGCGGCGGCGGTGGCGGGCCACGCGCTCGCGGTTGCCGCAGACCTCGCTGGAACACCAGCGGCGCCGGCGGCCGCGGGACGTGTCCAGGTAGACCAGTGAGCACGTCTCGCCCTCGCAGCGGCGCAACTGCCCGCGGGCCGCGGGGTCGGTGAGCAACTCCACGGCGTCGCGGGCGATCTGACCGAGGAGAGCGCCGCAGTCGGGCCCGCCCGCGAGGCTGCGCCGCAGGGTGCCGTCGGCGCCCCGTTCCGCCCTCGGCGCGGGCGGGGCGGTGACGGCCAGGGCGTTCACCCGCTCCAGGTCGGGGCCGGCGGCGCGGCCGTCGACCTCCGCGTGGACGACGCGGTGCAGCAGGTCGCGCGCCGCGCGGAAACGGGTGAGCCAGGCGGCGTCCACGGCGGCCAGGGGGGTGCCCGGCGGGACGGCCCCGGAGCGGAGGAGCCAGTCCCGCAGGCGCTCGGGGCTGCCGAGCCGCTCGGCCGGCTCCTCACCGGGCCGGCCGCCGGCCGTGGCCACCAGATCCAGACAGAGCCGCCCGGCGTCGAACCTCAACCCGTACGAAGCCGCCACCACCCCACCAGAGTGCCTCGCGCAGCGCCGGGCTGTTAACCCCGCGCGGGACGCGACGGGGGCTGCGCCCCGCCGCGGCGGAAGAAAGCGCGGGCGCCCCGCACGCGAGCCGGCCAGGCACCCGCAACCCCCTCCCGCCGCAACGGCGAACAACCCCCACGACGCCAACCGGCGGTGCCGAACCAACCGCCGGCACGGCACCGCCGAACACCCCGGTGGGGGTTACGCGCCGCCGCGGCGGAGGAACGTGCGGGCGCCCCGCACGAAAACCCGCCGGACACCGGCAGTACGGCACCGCCGGACACCCGGGCGGGGGCCGGGCGCCCCGCGCCCCGCGGCAAGCCCCCCCCCTAGC
>NZ_JBPQTW010000296.1:0-6977 GCF_051386535.1 Streptomyces sp. URMC 127 | reverse complement strand
CACCCCTCATACCCCCGTGCCCACTCCGCGTACCAGCGGATCTGGTCGGCGTGGAGGTCCCACGGGGACGCCGCGGCCACGTCCGGATAGCGGTCGGCGAGGGCGCAGGCGACGCGGACCGCCGCGAGGGCGTCCGCGCCCGCCTCGTGGGCGTCGTCCAGGGTGACGCCGTAGACGCGGCAGACGGTCTCCAGGTTGCGCTTGCCGCGGCGGTAGCGGTCGAGGGCCCGGTCCATGGTGAGCGGGTCCACGACGGGGCCGGTGGCCGCCGCCGTGCCGGCGCCCTCCGCGGCGAGCCGGTCGCGGAGCGAGGGCAGGCCGTGCCGCCGCAGCTCCGCGGCGAGGATCGTCAGGTCGAACGCGGCGTTGTAGGCGACGACCGGCGCGCCCGCCGCCCAGTGGCCGACGAGGATGCCGGCTATCTCGTCGGCCACCTCGCGGGCGGGCCGCCCGAGCGCCGCGCGCTCGCTGGTGATGCCGTGGATGGCCGCGGCCTCCTCCGGGACGGGAACGCCGGGGTCGGCCAGCCACTCCCGGCGCCCGATCGGCTCACCGCCCTTGGTCTCGACGACGGCCGCCGTGACGATCCTGGCCTCCGCCGGGTCCGTGCCCGTCGTCTCCAGGTCGAAGCCGATCAGCAGCTCCTCGTGCCACCCCATCGCGGTTCCCCCTTCGTGGTGCTTCCCCCGACTGGTTCCCCAGCGTCGCACGCCCCACTGACATCGCCCCCGGACGGGCACGCGCCGGCCGCCGGCCGGCGGGCGTCACGACACCGGCCGCGAGTCCGTCCACACGCTCTCGAACTCCTCGCGGTAGGTCTCGAAGAGCCCGTGCTCCGGCTCGCGCCCGTCGTGGACGACGGAGCCGCCGCCGCGCAGCACCAGCACGGGCGACTCCATGCCGCGCGCCTTGCGCAGGTAGGACTGGACGACGGCGAGGCCGTCCGGGCCGTCGCCGTTGACGAGGTAGGCGGTGAAGCGGGGCGTCTCGTCGAAGACGCGGATCTCGAAGGCGGCGGTGTCCCGCAGCCGGTCGCGCACGCGCCGCATGTGCATGATGTTCATCTCGACGGACCGGCTCATCTCGCCCTTCTTGAGGCCCAGCTCCCGCTCGCGGCGCCGCACGGCGCTGCTGGCGGGGTTGAGGAAGAGCAGGCGGGCCCGGCAGCCCGCCTCGGCGAGCCGGACGAGCCGGCGCCCCGAGTAGTTCTGGACGAGCAGGTTCAGGCCTATGCCGACGGCGTCGAGGCGCCGGGCGCTGCCGAAGAGGTCCTCGACGGGCAGCTGGCGCTGCAGCCGGACCCGGTCGGGGTGGACGCCGACGACGTCGGCGTAGCGGTCGCCGACGATGTCCTCGACGGCGTCGACGGGCAGCCGGTCGGCGGAGCCGGAGCCCGAGCCGCTGCCGCCGCCGAGGATGACCAGCAGGCGGCCGGCGGCGCGCTCGGCCTGGGCGAGGACGGTCTCGGACAGGGCGCGGTTGCGGGAGACGACGTTGCGCGTGACCTCCAGCTCGTCCAGCGCCAGTTCCAGCTCGCGCCGGTCGTCGAGGTAGGGCTCGAAGCAGGGCCAGTGCTGGACGAGGAGCTCGCGCAGCTGGGGCAGGGTGAGGAAGCTGAGGACGTTGTCGTCGGCGGGGTCCAGCAGGTAGCCCTTGCGGCGGCTGACCTCGCGCACGGCCACGGCCCGCTGCACCCACTCCTGCCCGGCCGGGCCGGCCGCGGCGACGACCCACTCGTCCTCGCCGTGCACCGGCTCGTAGACGGGCCGCAGCACGGCGGCCACGACGGCGCGCAGCCGCTGCTCGACGAGGTTGAGCCAGATGTAGGCCCGCCCGGCGCGGCGTGCGCGGGTGCGTACCTCGCTCCACGCCTCGGTGTCCCAGTCCAGCGCGGCGCCGATCTCCACGGGACGCGCCAAGGACACGGCGCCGGGAGGTGTGTCGGCCGAGCCGTCACCCCCGGGACCTCCGTCTCCAGGGGGCAGCTCCAGCCCGCCCGAGCTCACAGTGCACCGCCCTTCCGCCCCCGTCCAACGATCAAGGCAGACTACTGTGCGGGCGGGAGCCCCTGCACCCGGACGCGGCCGGTCCTCCGCCAACTCTCCCGTTGCGGATGCCTGTTGTCCGCGGGCCCGGCGCGCGGAGTGAGCCGTTTCATAGCGGCGGGGGCGCAAAAGGCGCGGTGAGGGCCGTGCGGGCGCGCGGGCGGGCGCGGCGGCGAGGGCGCCCCGCGGCCCGCGCGGGCGGGTGCCTTCCGCGGCCGGGGGTCGCCCGGGTCACCCGGTCGGACGAGCCGAAGAGAGCGGTGACGACGCTCCTTTTGGGGAAGATCTGGCGAAAGGGCGGCCCGTCGGCTCCGATTGGACGAGGATGCCGCTTCGGCCCGTACGCGCGCGTGACCACCGGTGAAGAAGACCGGGACGACGGAAGAACGGAAGAGTCGATGCAGGTCTGGCCGGGACAGGCGTATCCCCTCGGCGCGACGTACGACGGCGCCGGCACCAACTTCGCGGTCTTCTCGGAGGTCGCCGAGCGGGTCGAGCTGTGCCTGCTGCACGACGACGGCTCGGAGACGGCGGTCGAGCTGCGCGAGAGCGACGCCTTCGTGCGGCACGCCTATCTGCCGGGGGTGATGCCGGGTCAGCGGTACGGATTCCGGGTGCACGGCCCCTACGAGCCGGAGCGCGGTCACCGCTGCAATTCCGCCAAACTGCTCCTGGACCCCTACGCCCGGGCCGTGAGCGGGTCCGTCGGCTGGAGCGAAGCGGTCTACGGCTATCACTTCGGGCGCCCGGACAAGCGCAACGACATGGACTCCGCGCCGCACATGATGACGTCGGTCGTCGTCAATCCGTACTTCGACTGGGGGGACGACCGCCCGCCGCGCACCGACTATCACCGCACGGTCATCTATGAGGCCCATGTGAAGGGCCTGACGATGCGCCACCCGGCGCTGCCGGAGGAGATCCGGGGCACGTACGCGGCGCTCGCCCACCCGGCGGTGCTGGAACACCTGACGGAGCTGGGCGTGACGGCCATCGAACTGATGCCGGTCCATCAGTTCGTCAACGACCACCGGCTGGTGGACGCCGGGCTCGCCAACTACTGGGGCTACAACACCATCGGCTTCTTCGCCCCGCACAACGCCTACGCCTCCTGGGGCGACCGGGGCCAGCAGGTGCTGGAGTTCAAGTCGGCGGTGCGGGCGCTGCACGCGGCGGGCATCGAGGTCATTCTCGATGCGGTCTACAACCACACGGCCGAGGGCAGCCACCTGGGGCCGACGCTGTCCTTCCGCGGCCTGGACAACGCCTCGTACTACCGGCTCGCGGAGGACCCGCAGTACTACATGGACACCACCGGCACCGGCAATTCCCTGCTGATGCGCAGCCCGCACGTCCTGCAGCTCATCATGGACTCGCTGCGCTACTGGGTGACCGAGATGCGGGTGGACGGCTTCCGCTTCGATCTGGCGGCGACGCTGGCCCGCCAGTTCCACGAGGTGGACCGGCTGTCGTCCTTCTTCGACCTGGTGCAGCAGGATCCGGTGGTCAGCCGGGTGAAGCTGATCGCCGAGCCGTGGGACGTCGGCGAGGGGGGCTACCAGGTCGGGAACTTCCCCCCGCTCTGGGCCGAGTGGAACGGCAAGTTCCGGGACACGGCGCGGGACCTGTGGCGGGGCGAGCCGGCCACCCTGGCGGAGTTCGGCTCGCGCCTGACCGGCTCCTCCGACCTCTACCAGGGCGACGGACGCCGCCCGCTGGCCTCCATCAACTTCGTCACCTGTCACGACGGCTTCACCCTGCACGACCTCGTCGCGTACAACGACAAGCACAACGAGGCCAACGGCGAGGACAACCGCGACGGCGAGAACCACAACCGGTCCTGGAACTGCGGGGCCGAGGGGGAGACCGACGACCCGGGAGTGCTCGCCCTGCGCGAGCGCCAGATGCGCAACTTCATCGCCACGCTGCTGGTGTCCCAGGGCGTGCCCATGCTCAGCCACGGCGACGAGTTCGCGCGCACCCAGCGCGGCAACAACAACGCCTACTGCCAGGACAACGACGTCTCCTGGGTGCACTGGCCGCACCCCGGCGACGCCTCCTCCGCGCGCGCCCGCCGGATGCTCGCCTTCACCCGCGCCATGGTCTGGCTGCGCCGCGACCACCCGGTCTTCCGGCGCCGCCGCTTCTTCCACGGCCGGCCCGTGCAGGGCACACACGACGAGCTGTCCGACATCGCCTGGTTCACCCATGAAGGGGAGGAAATGCGGGACAGCGACTGGCAGGCCGCGCAGGCGAAGTCGCTCACCGTCTTCCTCAACGGCGGGGCGATCTCCGAGCCCGGGCCGCGCGGGGAGCCGGTCGTCGACGACTCCTTCCTGCTGATGTTCAACGCGCACGACAAGCCGCTCGACTTCGTCGTCCCCGCCGACCACGGCAGGCAGTGGCAGGTCGTGGTGGACACGGCGAGCGCGGAGGGCGTCGAGCCGGACGGCCCGAAGGTCCGCGCGGGAGACCGGCTGACCCTGACGGACCGCAGCCTGAAGGTTCTGCAGCGGCCGGTGTGATGCGCGGGCACGTCCTCCGCCGCGGCGGCGATGTGCCACGACGCGCCGGAACGGCGGTGCCGGACCCACCGTACCGGTGGCCCCGCACCGAAGCCGGCGGCAACCACGCGCCAAGTGGGTACGTACGTTCCTATGAGGCCACCGCACCGCACCGTGCCGACCGCCACCTACCGGCTCCAGATCCAGCCCGCCTTCCCGTTCCGGGCGGCCGAGGAGGCCGTGCCGTACCTGGCCTCCCTCGGGGTGTCGCACCTGCACCTGTCGCCCGTCCTGGAGGCCGTCCCGGGCTCCGCCCACGGCTACGACGTGACCGACCACTCGGCCGTACGGGCGGAGCTCGGCGGCGAGGAAGGCCTGCGGTCGCTCGCGCGCACCGCCCGGGAGCACGGCCTCGGCCTCGTCGTGGACATCGTCCCCAACCACATGGCCCTGCCCGCGCCCGCCACGCTCAACCGCCCGCTGTGGGAGGTCCTGCGGGACGGCCCCGCGTCACGCTACGCCCGCTGGTTCGACATCGACTGGGCCGAGCACGGCGGCAAGGTCCTGCTGCCCGTCCTGGCCGCGCCCCTCGGCGCGGAGCTGCCGCGCTTCGCGGTCGCGGACGGCGCGGACGGCACGGACGGCACCGGCCCCGTCCTGCGCTACGGCGACCACGCCTTTCCGCTGCGTCCCGGCACCGAGCGGCTGCCGCTGCCCGAGCTGCTCGACGCCCAGTGGTACCGGCCCGCCTGGTGGCGCCTGGCCCGCACCGAGCTGAACTACCGCCGCTTCTTCACCGTCTCCGACCTCATCGCCGTCCGCGTCGAGGACCCCGAGGTCTTCGCCGCCACCCACGCCAAGGTCGTCCAGCTGCTGCGCGAGGGCGTGATCGACGGGCTGCGCGTCGACCACCCCGACGGCCTCGCCGACCCCGCGGGCTACCTCCACCGGCTCGCCGAGGCCGCGGACGGCCGGTGGACCGTCGTCGAGAAGATCCTCAGCAGCGACGAACAGCTGCCCGCCGGCTGGCCCGTCGCCGGCACCACCGGCTACGACGCCCTGCGCCGCCTCGACGGCCTCTTCCTCGACCCCGCGGGCGCGGCCGCGCTCGCCGCCCGCTACCGCGCCTTCACCGGCCTGCCGCCCGACCGCGGCGGCGACTGGCCCGCGACGGTGCGGCGCGCCGCGTACAAGGTGATCACCCACGAGCTCGCCGCGGAGTCCGAGCGGCTCGTCCGTACCGCCGCGCGGATCTGCGAGGGCTCCCACCGGCTGCGCGACACCGCCCCCTGGGCCCTGCGCACGGCCCTGCACGAGATCCTCGTGCGGCTGCCCGTCTACCGCCCGTACGCCGTGCCCGGCCGCCCGGTGGCCCCCGCCGACGCCGCCCTCCTCGACCGGGCCGCCCAGGACGCGCGCGGCGCCTTCGCCGTGCCCGAGGAGGCGGCCGCCGCCGAGGTGATCCGCGACGCGGCGCTCGGGCGCCTGGGGCAGGGCCCCGACCAGCGGGACTTCTGCGCACGCTTCGCGCAGACCGCCTCCGCGCTGCGCGCCAAGTCCGTCGAGGACACCGCCTTCTACCGGCACGCGCCCCTGCTGTCCGCCACGGAAGTCGGCGGCGACCCCGGCCGCCCCGCGGTCTCCCCCGAGGACTTCCACGCCTACTGCGCCCGCCTGCAGCGCGACTGGCCGGCGACCGGCACCGTGCTCTCCACACACGACACCAAGCGCAGCGCCGACGTGCGGGCCCGCATCGCGGCGCTCAGCGAATGCCCGGAGGAGTGGGGCGACCTGATGGAGCGGCTGGCGGCCGCCGAGCCCTCCGCGCCCGACCCGCACACGGCGTGGCTGGCCTGGCAGAGCGCGTTCGGGCTCGGGCCGGGCGGCGGGCCCGCCGACGCCTCCCGCCTCGTCCCGGCCGTGCTGAAGAGCGTGCGCGAGGCGGGGCTGCGCACGACGTGGACCGAGCCGGACGCGGCGTACGAGGCGGCGGTGGAGGCGTTCGTCGCGGAGGGCCCGTGCGGGCGGCAGGCCGGTGCCGCCCTCGCGCCCCTGGAGGACGCGCTGCGGCCGTCCGTACGGGCCAACACGCTCGGCGCGGCCCTGCTGCACCTGACCATGCCGGGCGTCCCGGACCTCTACATGGGCACGGAGCGCTCGTACGCCGCGCTGGTCGATCCGGACAACCGGCGGCCGCCGGTCTTCTCCGGAGCCCCGGCCGGTACGGAGGGGCTGTCCGCCGAGAAGCTGCACCTGACCCGCACCGTGCTGCGGCTGCGCCGCGAGCGCCCCGAGTGGTTCGGCGCGGGCTCCTCGTACGAGCCGCTGGCGGCGGACGGGCCGGCCGCGGAGCACGTCGTGGCGTTCGCCCGGGCCGGAGAGGTGGTCGCTGTAGTGTCGCGGTTGCGGCGGCGGCTCGTACGAGGAG
>NZ_JBPQTW010000295.1:0-6984 GCF_051386535.1 Streptomyces sp. URMC 127 | reverse complement strand
CGCCGCCCACGGTCTTGTGCGGTTCGGGTCCCACATCGGGCCCCAGGGGCCCTGCACCAGGCCCTCGTCCTCCGCGGCGAGCGGGCGGCCGCGGCGTTTGCGGCGGTGCTGGGGCCAGAACAGGACGTACGCCGTCGACACCGCCACGAACCCGAGCCGGATCAGGCCCTTGGCCGACTCGTCCGGTACGGCGAACACGCTGCCGTACAGCACGATCAGCGCGATCCAGCTCCACCACGGCACGAGGCGCCGCTGCCCGCACACGTCCCACAGGAGCGTGCCGAGCAGCACCGAGGCCGTGTAGTACGTGTAGACGCTCGGGTCGAGGAGGATGCGGGCGTTCGCGCCCAGCAGGACGACCCCGGCCCAGCGGCCCCGCCACACCGCGATCGCGCCCAGCGTGAGGCCGAGGGCGGCCTGGGCGGGGCGGGCCCAGTCGGGGGTCACGGGGGTGTTGCCGCCCAGCCAGCGCAGCGCGGAGGCGGGGCTGTTGGGGATGGTGAACTTCGCCGCGGCGAAGGAGTCCGGGGCCGCGATGAAGAACGGCAGCCAGGCGACGGCCAGCAGCGCCGCGCACCACAGGACCGCCCGCAGCCAGCGGTCGCGGGGCAGGGCGAGGATCAGCGGTACGAAGGCCAGGGCCGTCGGCTTGGAGTCCATGGCCAGGGCCAGGCAGGCGCCGACGGCCGCCGGGTTGCACCGGGTCAGGAACCAGACCGCGAGCGCCGTGAAGAAGAGGGCCAGGACGTCGTCCAGGTGCCCGAAGCGGACCGACACCTCGATCCACATGGGGATGAACGCCAGCCCGGCGATCAGCACGCGCCGCCGCAGCCGCTCGTGGTTGGTGCCCGTGCCGAGGAAGTGGATGGCGGCGCTGCGACCCGCGAGCACCATGATGACCAGGCCCAGCACGGACATGAACGCCGCCGCCAGGAACTGGCCCGTGTGCTCGGAGAACGGGTTGAACAGGCCCGCCACCAGGAAGCTGATGGGGCCCATCTGCAGCTCGGGGTGGTGGGCGTAGAGGTTGAGCCCGCCGGTGCCGTCGCCCGACGCGCCCTGGTAGATCAGCTCGCCGCCGGTGCGCAGGTAGTGCCAGGAGAAGCCGCCGTTGGGTTCGACGACGGCGAACCACAGCACGGTCCACGCCGTGAGCAGCAGCAAGTGCATCCGTGTGCTGATTTCCGGTACCCGCACCCGCACAACGCTCCCGTTCCGCTGCCCGGACCCGCTCCGGACATGTGTCACCGGGGGTCAGATGGCGGAACGGGGGCGGAGGTTGCTCCGGGGGGCGTAAATGTGACCCGGCTCATGGTTTGGGTGACGTGGTGTCAGGTCGCCGTCGGGTCGTCGTCGGGTCAGCTTTCGATCGCGATCGGGCCCGACGTGACCGCCTCGGCGTTGCGCCGCGTCTTGGCCCAGCCGTTGCGGCCGCGCAGCATCCGCACGAAGCCGCGCGCCGACGCCGGGAAGAGGTGGTACGCGTACAGCCACAGGGCCAGCCCCCACAGCAGGGCGGCCAGCAGCGAGTGGTCGGTCGCGCGGTCGCGGCGGTAGACCGGGCCCCACAGCACGAACGGCAGCACGGAGACGACGGCCAGGCCGAGCACCAGCGGCCACAGGGCGAGCATGCCGCCGAACGCGGCGCCGAAGCCGTCCTCGGCCGCGGTCAGGCCCAGCAGGGCGAACATGACGGCGCAGAGCGCGAGGGTCACCAGGTGGGCGACCGGCTGGAGGAAGGTGTAGAGCGTCTCCAGGATGCCCTTGCCGCCGTAGTGGCGGGAGGAGACGATGCGCGGCGCGTAGCGGACGCACTGCAGGTTGCCCTGGGCCCAGCGGGTGCGCTGGGTCAGGAAGCGGCGGGCGTGCGGGAGGCCCTCTTGGGAGACCCAGGTGTCGGCTATGTGGGATATCCGGTCGCCGCCCAGGATCATGTGCAGGCCCAGCTCGTAGTCCTCCAGCAGCGCGCCGCGCTGCCAGGGGCGGCGCTCGGCGGCGGCGATCCGGTCCAGGGCGGCGAGCCGGGTGAACTGGCCGTTGCCGCCGAGGCCCACGGAGCCGGTGCGGCCGCGCAGCAGCTGCATGCCGGCGTTGGAGACGGAGAACTCCATGTCCTGCATGCGGACGAGGAGCCGGGCGAAGGCGTTGCGGACGCGGCCGCGGTCCGGGAGCGGGCGGGGGTCGCCGGCGTTGCGCATGCGCACGCTGACCTGCACGCCGCCGGTCTCGGGGTCGCCGAAGCCGGCGGGGCCGCTCACGCGCTCCAGCGCGTGCGGGTCGAGCTGGCCGTCGGCGTCGATGACGCACACGACGACGCGCTCGCGGTCGGTGTCCTTGGACAGGAACTGGTTCAGCTCGTCGTAGGCGGCGTTGAGCGCGGCGCCCTTGCCCTGGCGGGCGTCGGGGCGGACCCGGCTGACGAGGTGGACGCGGCGGTCCGTCTCGGCGATCTCCGCGACGATGGCGCCGGTGCGGTCGTCGCTGTCGTCGTCGATGACCCAGACGTGGGCGCGGGGGTGGTCGGCGCGCAGCCGCTCGACGGTGGTGCCGACGACGGCCTCCTCGTCCCGGCACGGGACGAAGAAGTGCCAGTCGAACGCGTCGGCGTTGCCGTTCTCGGCCTCGGGACGGCGGAGGTAGGCGTGGCGGGCGCCGGCCCAGTAGAGGAGGAAGCAGGTGAGGAGGAAGAAGGGGAAGACGAGGAGGATGGGGCTGGAGAACACGGGTCTTTGCTCCGGGGGGGGCTTTGGCGGGTACGGCACCGCCGGTCACGTGCGTGGTGGTTGCTCGCCGCTGCGGCGGAAGATTTCTTGCCGGTGCCGCAACGGCGGTCGGCAGGGCCGGGCCCGCAGGGTCAGAAGCGTTCTCCCCTGGTCGCCTTTTCCACCAGCAGCGCCGGCGGCTCGAAACGCTCGCCGTACGTCGCCGCCAGTTCCCGCGCTCGCGTCACGAAGCCCTGCGGGCCGCCCTCGTAGCCGTTGATGTACTGCAGGGCGCCGCCCGTCCAGCCGGGGAAGCCGATGCCGAGGATGGAGCCGATGTTGGCGTCCGCGACGGACGTCAGCACGCCCTCCTCCAGGCAGCGGACCGTGTCCAGCGCCTCCGAGAAGAGCATCCGCTCCTTCATGTCCTCGAAGGGGACGACCGCGTCCGCCCGCGTGAAGTGCTCGCGCAGCCCCGGCCACAGCCCGGCCCGCTTGCCGTCCACGTACTCGTAGAAGCCGGCGCCGCCGCTGCGGCCCGTGCGGCCGAACTCCTCGACCATGCGGTCGAGGACCGCGTCCGCGGGGTGCGCCGCCCACGTGCCGCCCTCCGCCTCGACCGCGCGCCGCGTCTCCTCGCGGATCTTCCGCGGCAGGGTGAGGGTCAGCTCGTCCATGAGGGAGAGCACCTTGGCCGGGTAGCCGGCCTGCGCGGCGGCCTGTTCGACCGAGGCCGGGTCGACGCCCTCGCCGACCATGGCCACGCCCTCGTTGATGAACCGGCCGATGACCCGCGAGGTGAAGAAGCCGCGCGAGTCGTTGACGACGATGGGCGTCTTGCGGATCTGCCGGACGAGGTCGAAGGCGCGGGCGAGCGCCTCGTCGCCGGTGCGCGCGCCCTTGATGATCTCGACGAGCGGCATCTTGTCGACGGGCGAGAAGAAGTGCAGCCCGATGAAGTCCGCGGGCCGCTCGACGCCGTCGGCGAGGAGGGTGATGGGCAGGGTGGAGGTGTTGGAGCACAGCAGCGCGCCGGGCGCGACGACGTGCTGGATCTCCTGGAAGACCTTCTGCTTGAGCGCGGGGTCCTCGAAGACCGCCTCGATGACGGCGTCGCATCCGGCGAGCGCGGCGACGTCCGCGGTGGGGGTGATGCGGGCGAGCAGGGCGTCCCGCTTCGCCTCCGTGGTGCGGCCCTTGGCGAGCGCCTTGGCCAGCAGGCCCTCGGAGTACGCCTTGCCCTTGCGCGCGGCCTCCTCCGTCACGTCCTTGAGGACGACGTCGATGCCGGCCTTGGCGCAGGCGTAGGCGATGCCCGCACCCATCATGCCGGCGCCGAGGACGGCGACCTTGCGCACCTGGCGGGGAGCCACGCCGCTCGGGCGGCTCGCGCCGGAGTTGACGGCCTGCAGGTCGAAGAAGAACGCCTGGATCATGTTCTTCGACGTCTGCCCGGTGACCAGCTCCGTGAAGTAGCGGGCCTCGATGACCTGTGCGGTCTCGAAGTCGACCTGGGAGCCCTCGACGGCCGCGGCGAGGATGTTGCGCGGGGCCGGGTAGGGGGCGCCGCCGAGCTGCTTGCGCAGGTTGGCGGGGAAGGCGGGCAGGTTGGCGGCGAAGCGGGGGCTGGCGGGCGTGCCGCCGGGGATCTTGTATCCCTTGACGTCCCAGGGCTGCTGCGACTCGGGGTGCGCGGCGACGAAGGCCCGGGCCTTGGCGAGGAGCTCCTCGTGATCGGCGGCCAGCTCGTGGACGAGCCCGGCCTCCAGGGCGCGGCGCGCGTCGTACTGCGTGCCCTGGAGGAGCACCTTCAGGAGCGCGTCGGTGATGCCGAGGAGCCGTACGGTGCGGGTGACGCCGCCGCCTCCGGGCAGCAGGCCGAGGGTGACCTCGGGGAGGCCGATCTTCGTGCCGGGGGCGTCGAGGGCGATGCGGTGGTGGCAGGCGAGCGCGATCTCGTAGCCGCCGCCGAGGGCCGCGCCGTTGACGGCGGCGACGACGGGCACGCCGAGGGTCTCGATGCGGCGCAGGTCGCGCTTGATGGTCATGCCCGACTCGAAGACGAGCTGCGCCTCGGCGGGGGTCGCGGCGATGAGTTCGCGCAGGTCGCCGCCGGCGAAGAAGGACTTCTTCGCGGAGGTGAAGATGACACCGCGCACCGAGGCCGGGTCTTCCTTGAACTCCGCCTCCAGGCGGTCGGCGACCGCCGTCAGGGAGGCTTTGAAGGCCTGGTTCATGGTGTTGGCGGACTGCGTGGGGTCGTCGAGGGTGAGGGTGACGATGCCGTCCGCGTCGCGGTCGTAGCGGATGGTGGATGCGGTCATGTGGGGGCTCCGGTGTCGTGCGGGGATACGGGAAGGGGCGGGACGGGCGTTGCCGGGCGGGCGCGCTTACACCCGTTCCACCACCGTCGCGATTCCCATGCCGCCGCCGACGCACAGCGTGACCAGGCCGTAGCGCCCGTCGCGGCGTTCGAGTTCGTCGATGACGGTGCCGAGGAGCATCGCTCCGGTGGCCCCGAGCGGATGCCCCAGCGCGATGGCCCCGCCGTTGACGTTGATGCGGTCGAGCCCGGTGCCCATCTCGCGGGCGAAGTGCAGCACGACGGCCGAGAAGGCCTCGTTGACCTCGATGAGGTCGATGTCGTCGATGGTCAGGCCGGCCTTGGCGAGCGCCTTGCGGGAGGCGGGGGCCGGGCCGGTGAGCATGATCGTGGGGTCGGAGCCGGAGACGGCGGCGGAGACGATGCGGGCCCGCGGCGTGAGGCCGTACCGCTCGCCGGTCTCGCGGTTGCCGATGGCGACGAGGGAGGCGCCGTCGACGATGCCGGAGGAGTTGCCGGCGTGGTGGACGTGGTCGATCTTCTCGACCCAGTGGTACTGCTGCAGGGCGACGGCGTCGAAGCCGCCCGCCTCGCCGATCTGCGCGAAGGAGGGCTTGAGGCCGGCGAGGGTCTCGACGGTGGTGCCGGGGCGGGGGTGCTCGTCCCGGTCGAGGACGACGAGGCCGTTGCGGTCGCGCACGGGGACGACGGAGCGGTCGAAGCGGCCGTCCTTCCAGGCGGCGGCCGCGTTCTCCTGCGAGCGGGCGGCGAAGGCGTCCACGTCGGTGCGGGTGAAGCCGCCGAGGGTCGCGATGAGGTCGGCGCCGATGCCCTGGGGCACGAAGTTGACGTCGAGGTTGGTCATGGGGTCGTTGAACCAGGCGCCGCCGTCCGAACCCATCGGCACGCGGGACATCGACTCCACGCCGCCGGCGAGGACCAGGTCCTCCCAGCCGGAGCGGACCTTGGCGGCGGCCAGGTTGACGGCCTCCAGGCCCGAGGCACAGAAGCGGTTCTCCTGGACGCCGGCGACGGTGTCGGGCAGCCCGGCGGCGATGGCCGCGATCCGGGCGATGTCGGAGCCCTGGTCGCCGAGGGGGCTCACGACGCCCAGAACGATGTCGTCGATCGCGGCCGGGTCCAGGCCGGGCAGCCGGCGCCGGAGCTCGTGGATGAGGCCGACGACGAGGTCGACGGGCTTGGTGCCGTGCAGGGCACCGTTGGCCTTGCCGCGCCCGCGCGGGGTGCGGATCGCCTCGTATACGTACGCTTCGGTGCTGCTCAAGGTCGTGGGCCTTTCCGGGCGGTGGAGGATGGTCGAGCGGGTCGGGAGAGCCGGGTCAGGAGAGCAGCGAACGACCGATGATCTCCTTCATGATCTCGGTGGTGCCGCCGTAGATCGTCTGGATCCGGCCGTCGGTGAACGCCTTCGCGACCGGGTACTCGCTCATGTAGCCGTAGCCGCCGTGCAGTTGCAGGCAGCGGTCGGCGACGCGCTTCTGCAGCTCGGTCGCCCACCACTTGGCCATCGAGGCGTGCACGGCGTCGAGCGCGCCGGCCG
This sequence comes from Streptomyces sp. URMC 127, assembly GCF_051386535.1. Lineage (NCBI taxonomy): Bacteria > Bacillati > Actinomycetota > Actinomycetes > Kitasatosporales > Streptomycetaceae > Streptomyces > Streptomyces sp. URMC 127. The sequence goes on along the minus strand of NZ_JBPQTW010000295.1, from coordinate 398 downwards.
CGTGCTCGGCGATGCAGCGGTCCAGGAACTCGCGGGTGACGGCGCACTCGGTGGCCATCTCGGCGATCTCGAACCGCACGTGCTGCAGCTTCGCGAGCGGCCGGCCGAACGCCTCGCGCTCCTTGACGTAGCCGGTGGTGATCTCCAGCAGGTGCTCGGCGGCGGCGATCCCGGCGACGGCGATGTTCATCCGCTCCTGGGCGAGGTTGGTCATCAGGTGGCCGAAGCCGCCGTGCAGCTCGCCCAGCAGGTTCTCCTTGGGGACGCGGACGTCGCGGAAGAACAGCTCGGCGGTGTCCTGCGCCTTCTGGCCGATCTTGTCGAGGTTGCGGCCGCGCTCGAAGCCCGCCATGCCGCGCTCGACGACGAGCAGGCTCAGGCCCTTGGCCCCGCCCTCG
>NZ_JBPQTW010000294.1:0-6996 GCF_051386535.1 Streptomyces sp. URMC 127 | reverse complement strand
CCCCAAGAGAACCCGCCCGCCCCGTCGAACCCGCCGCAGCGGCGAGCAGCTCAAGTGGCGGAGTCCGGCGGTACGGCGCGCGAGGAGCTCTCCGCTGAGGGTCAAGGGGGGCCTGCCCCGTCGAACCCGCCGCAGCGGCGAGCAGCTCAAGTGGCGGAGTCCGGCGGTGCCGCGCGTGGGGGGCTCTCCGCTGAGGGTCAAGGGGGGCCTGCCCCCTTGGATCCGCCGCGGCGGCGAGCAACCCCCGCGGTGGATCCCGGCGGTGCCGCGTGCGAGGGGCTCTCCGCTGAAGGCCAACGAGGGCCTGCCCCCTTGGATCCGCCGCAGCGGCGGGCAACCCCCGCGGTGGATCCCGGCGGTGCCGTACGACCCGAGCCGGGTCCGGCGCCGCCGGGGGCCGCCGTCCCGGCTGATGACGTTCGCGGCGGAGGGGCTGCGCCGGGCGCGCCCGGCCAACAGGGGCCTGCCTCCTCGACCCCGCCGCAGCGGCGGGGCACGTCCGCAGTGGATTCCCGCGGCGCCGCGCGCGAGGGGCTCTCCGTTCAGGGTCAAGGAGGGCCTGCCCCCTTTGATCCGCCGCAGCGGCGGGCAACCCCCGCGGTGGATCCCGGCGGTGCCGTACGGCCCGAGCCGGGTCCGGCACCGCCGGCCACGTCCCGGGCGCAGGTTCACGAGCCCCCGCGAACGACGCCCCCGCGAACGACACCCCCGCAAGACGCCGTCGCAGACGTAGGACTGCTTTCGCCCGTCAGGGCCGGCGTGCCCGCCGAGGCTGATACCTCCGACATCGCCTGGCTGCAGGCCATGCTCGATGCCGAGGCCGCGCTCGCGCGGGCGCAGGCCCGGCTCGGGGCCGTGCCGGCCGCCGCCGCGGAGGCGATCACCCGGGCCGCCCGCGCGGACGCGCTGGACGTGCGCGCCCTCGCGCTGGCCGCCCGCGAGACCGCGAACCCCGTCGTCGGCCTCGTGCAGGCGCTCACCGCGGCCGTCGCCGCGAACGACCCGCACGCCGCCGAGTACGTGCACCGCGGCTCCACCAGCCAGGACATCCTGGACACGGGCACCATGCTGGTAGCGGACCGCACCCTCCGCACGGTCCGCGCGGACCTGACCCGTACCGCCGCGGCGCTGGCCGCGCTCGCCGCCCGGCACCGGGACACCCTCATGGCGGGCCGCACGCTCACCCTGCACGCCGTGCCCACGACGTTCGGGCTGAAGGCGGCCGGCTGGCGGCAGCTCGTCCTCGACGCGGAGCGGCGGCTGGCGCACGTGCACGCGAGCCTGCCGGTCTCGCTCGGCGGCGCCGCCGGCACGCTCGCGGGCTACCTGGAGTACGCGCGCCTCGCCGCAACAGACGACACCGGTGACGACGGCTACGCGCACCGCCTCCTCGACGCGTTCGCCGCCGAGACCGGCCTGGCGCGCCCGGCCCTGCCCTGGCACGCCCTGCGCACCCCGGTCGCCGACCTGGCCGCCGCCCTCGCGTTCACGGCCGGTGCCCTCGGCAAGCTCGCGGCGGACGTGCAGTCACTGGCCCGTACGGAGGTCGGCGAGGTCGCCGAGCCGAACGGCGGCAGCGGCGGCAGCGGCAGCGGCAGCAACGGCAACGGCAGAAACGGCGACGGCGTCCGCGGCGCCTCCTCGGCTATGCCGCACAAGCGCAACCCCGTCCTGGCCACCCTGATCCGCAGCGCGGCGCTGCAGGTCCCCGTCCTGGCCGCCGGCATCACGCAGTGCCTGGCGGCGGAGGACGAGCGCTCCGCCGGCGCCTGGCACGCGGAGTGGCAGCTGCTCCGCGAGTGCCTGCGCCTGGCCGGCGGCGCGGCCCGTACCGCCGCGGAGCTCGCGCAGGGGCTGGAGGTACGGCCCGACCGGATGCGCGAGAACCTCGGCCTGACCGGCGCCCGGGTCGTCTCGGAGCGCCTCGCGGCCGTCCTGGCGCCGCGCATCGGCAGGGCGGCGGCCAAGCGGCTGCTCACCGCGGCGTCGGCCGAAGCGGCCGCAGATGGCCGGGAACTGTATGCAATCCTCGCCGATCATCCGTTACTGGACGGTCACTTCAGCGCGGCCGAACTGGCCGCCCTCTGCGACCCCGCCGATTACACCGGCGCCGCGGGCGCGCTGGTCGACCGCGCACTGGAAGCGCCGGGCGCGTCCTGACGCGCGCACTGTGGTCCTGACAACACTTCACCCGCACCGACTGCGCTCGCCATCCGCCTTCCGTACCCTCGTCCGAGGCCCTGCGGAAGGCGGATGCGTGTTCGGTCATCCGTAGGCGAAGATCGGCCACCCGGCCACGGCCGTGGTTAGGATGATCGGCGTATTCCGCTTCTGGACGGGACGTCAGGGACAACGGCCCCGTCCAGCCGTCCGCATGCCCCCTGCGTCCACGAGGAATTGATGTCACATCACATACCGGACGTAGTGACCTGGTGCCTCGTCGCGGCGCTGATCGCCGTCGCGGTCCTGCTGGTGCGTCAGCGGGGCATCAGTGCGGCCCTGCGGCAGCGCGCGGTGACGCTGGAGGAAGGCCAGCGAGCGCGCGACACCGAGCTCGGCCACCTCACCGCCGTCCGGCTGCCCGCCGTGACGGCCTCCATGCACCAGCCCGTGCCCCTGCCCGGCCTGCTCGACGAGCGGCTCGCCGGCACCGTCTTCGCGCACGGACTGCAGTCCGTGATGGACACCTTCACCCAGGCGGTCGACAAGGCGCAGGCCCGCGCCGACCAGTCCGCCAAGGCCGCCCTCAAGGCCTCCATGCGCGCCCTCCAGGGGCTCGCGCACGAACAGCAGCTGGCCATCTCCGACATGCAGGACCGGCACGACAACCCGGACGTGCTGCGCGACCTGCTGCAGATCGACCACGCCAACTCCCAGTTCGGCCGCCGCGCCCAGGCCATCGCCGTCCTGTGCGGCTCCTGGCCCGGCCGGCAGCGCGCCGCCTCGCCCCTGACCGACGTCGTACGGGGCGCCACGTCCCGCATCCGCGACTACCGGCGCGTCCAGGTTCACAGCCAGGCCGACCTCGCCGTCGTCAGCCGCGCCGTGGAGCCGGTGGTGCTGGCCGTCGCCGAACTCCTCGACAACGCCGCGCGCCACTCCCAGCCCAACACCACCGTCGAGGTGGGCCTGCAGCCCGTGCACAACGGCGCCTGCATCGTCATCGACGACGCGGGCGTCGGCATGGACGGCCAGGAGATCCAGCGGGCCGGCGCCCTGCTCACCGGCCGTGCCGCCGTCGACGTCTCGCGCCTCGGCGACCCGCCGCAGTTCGGCTTCCCGGTCATCGGTGTGCTCGCCGCGCGCTACGGGTTCAGCGTCTCGGTCGACACGCGTTCGCCGTACGGCGGCGTCCGGGCGGTGCTGTTCCTCCCGAGCGCCCTGCTCACCCAGATCGACATCGACGGGCCCGACACGACGCCGCTGCGGCCTCAGGCCGAGCAGGGGCGCGACCACGGTGACCACCGCGACCGCCGCGACCGCCGCGAGCGCGGTGAGCACCGCGAGCGCCGTGGGCAGGGGCGCGGCCGCGGGCACGAGGCGGACAGGGCGGCGGCTTCTCGGCCCCCGGGGCAGGCGCCGGTGCCGGACTTCCCGCCCGTACCCGACTTCCCGTCCGTACCGGACTTCCCCGCGGCGCCGGCCGCGGACCGCGCCGCCCCCTCCGGCACCGCCGGCCCCGTTCCCGGCTCCGTCGGTTCCACCGCGGGCGGCCTGCCCAAGCGCCGCCGCCGGCAGCCGGCCCCCCGCAGCCACCGGGGCGCGCCCGCGCCGCTGCCGGCCGAGACGTCCGCCCCGGGCTCCCGGGACGGAGGCTCCGGCGAGCGCACGGCCGAGGAGACCGCCCGCCGCATGGGCGCCTTCGCCCGCGGCACCCGCGCGGGCCGCACTCCGGCAGCCGGCACCCCTATCGGCCCCCTGCACGAGGCCGGACCGCACGGAGCCCCGGCGCATGGGGCCGGACCGTACGAGGCGTCGGCGCACGAGGCCGGACCGCACGGGGCACCAGCGCACGAGGCCGCACCGCACGGGGCACCGGCCCACGAGGCCCCGTCGCACGAGACTCCGGCGCACAGGGCCCCCGCGCACGAAGCCCGCCCGTCCGAGGCCCCGTCGCATGAGGCCGGGCCGTACGGTGCCCCGGCGCATGAGGCCCCGGCGCACAGGGCCCCCGCGCACGAAGCCCGCCCGTCCGAGGCCCCGGCGCATGAGACCGGGCCGTACGGGGCGTCGGCGCATGGGGCCGGGCCGTACGAGGCGCCGGCCCACGAGGCCCCGGCGCACCGGGCCCCCGCGGACGAAGCCCGCCCGTACGGGGCGCCAGCGCACGAGGCCGCACCGCACGGGGCACCGTCGCACGAAGCCCGGCCGTACGACGCGCCAGCGCATGGGGCCGAGCCGTACGAGGCCCCGGCGCACACGGCCCCCGCGCGTGAACGACCACCTCAACAACGAACTCGGCTGGATGCTGGACGAGGTCGTCAAGATGCCCGAAGCCCGGCACGCGATCCTCCTGTCCTCCGACGGCATGCTCCGCGCCCGCTCCCAGGGCATCGAGCGGGACGAGGCCGAGCGGCAGGCCGCCGCCCTCTCCGGCCTGCAGTCCATCAGCCGCTCCACCTCCGAGTTCTGCACCCACCAGGCGCAGCAGGAGAACCCCTGGCGGCAGACGCTCGTGGAGTTCGCCCACGGCTACGTGTTCCTCATCGCCGCCGGCCCCGGCGCGTACCTCGCGGTGTCCGCGACCGAGCACGTCGACATGGAGGCGGTCACGTACCGCATGCAGAAGCTCGTCGACCGGCTCGGCAAGGAGCTGACCAGCCCGCCCCGCACGGGCACCTGGCAGGGCTCGGGCGCCCCGGCATGACCCCGCCCGCGCCGAGGCACGAGAGGGGGTTAGTGCGGCCGTACGTCGTCACCGACGGCCGCGCCCACCCCACCCGCAACACCTTCGACCTGGTCACCCTGGTCCTGGCCCAGTACGACCGGCCGCTCAACGGGCTCAGCCCCGAAAAGCGCCGGCTCATGGAACTCTGCCTCGGCGGTCCCCTGTCGGTCGCCGAGATCGCCGGGCACCTGATGCTGCCCGTGAGCGTCACCAAGGTGCTGCTCGGCGACCTGGTCGACAGCGGCCACCTCATCACCCGGGCACCCATCCCCTCGGCACAACTCCCCGAGGCCCAGATCCTGCAGGAGGTGCTGGATGGACTTCGCGCTCGCCTCTGAGCCCGCTGGTCCCGCCGGTCCGTCTGGTTCCGCCGGTTCCGCCGGTCCCGCCGGTCACGAGCCCGTTCCCGGCACCGGCGACGGCGAGCTCTACCTGAGGCGCAGCGTGCGCACCGCGGCGAAGCTCCTCGTCGTCGGCCACTTCGCCGTCGGCAAGACCACCTTCGTCGGCTCGCTGTCGGAGATCCGGCCGCTGCGCACCGAGGAGACCATGACCCAGGCCGGAGCGGGCGTCGACGACCTCGCCGGCATCGAGGGCAAGACCACCACCACGGTCGCCATGGACTTCGGCCGCCTCACGCTCAGCGACAGCCTGGTGCTCTACCTCTTCGGCGCCCCCGGCCAGCAGCGCTTCACCCGCCTGTGGCAGGACATGACGCAGGGCGCGCTCGGCGCCCTCGTCCTCGCCGACACCCGCCGCCTGGAGCAGTCCTTCGACGTCATGGGCCTGCTGGAGGAGCTCGGCCTGCCCTACGGGGTGGCCGTCAACCACTTCGACGGCGCGCCGGTCTACCCGGAGGAGGAGATCCGCGAGGCCCTCGACCTGCTGCCCGAGACGCCCCTGGTCACCTGTGACGCCCGCGACCGGGTCTCGTCCACCCGCGCGCTCATCGCCCTCGTCGAGTACCTGCAGCGGCGCACCGCATGGGAGAACGCGTGAACCACCCCCGCCCCGACGGGGGCGGCCGCGCGACGCTCGTGACCGACTACCGGGCCGCGCTCGAAGTGCTCCGCACGCCCGAGGTCTTCGGCAAGGACGCCCGCCGGTGGCGCTCCCTCGCCGACGGCCGCGTCGCCCCGGACAACCCGGTCGTGCCGATGATGGCCTACCGCCCCAACTGCCTCTTCTCCGACGGGGAGGCCCACACGCGGCTGCGCCAGGCCGTCACCGACTCCCTCGCGCGCATCGACCCCAACGCCCTGCGCGGCTACGTCGAGCGCAGCGCCGACACCCTCATCGACCGCTTCGCGGGCCTGGGCGAGGCCGACCTGCTGGGCGCGTACGCCAAGGTGCTGCCGCTGCTGGTCTTCCAGCAGCTCTTCGGCTGCCCGCCCGAGCTCGGCGACCGCCTCGTGGAGGGCTTCTCCGGCATCTTCGACGGCGTCGACGCCGAGCGCGCGGACGCGCTCATCACCAGCACGCTCATCGAGCTCATCGGCCTCAAGCGGGAGCAGCCCGGCGCCGACATGATCTCGTGGCTGATGGCGCACCACGCCCGCCTGAGCGACGAGGAGCTGATCCACCAGCTCGTCGTCCTCATCGGCGCCGGCACCGAGCCCCAGCAGAACCTCATCGCCAACGCCCTGCGGCTGCTGCTCTCCGACGACCGCTTCGCGGGCGACCTCGCGGGCGGCAGCATGCCGGTCGAGGACGCCCTGGACGAGGTGCTCTGGCTCGACCCGCCGATGGCCAACTACGGCGTCCACTACCCCGTGCAGGACGTCGACTTCGGCGGCGTGCCGCTGGCCGCGGGCGAGCCCGTCGTCGTCAGCTTCGCCGCCGCCAACACCGACCCGGCGCTGCTCACCACCCGGCGCACCGGCAACCGCGCCCACCTCGCCTGGAGCGCCGGCCCCCACCACTGCCCGGCCAAGAACGCGGCCCGCCTGATCGCCGCCGTCGCCGTCGAGAAGCTCCTCGACCGGCTGCCGGACCTCGAACTCGCCGTCTCCGCCGACCGCCTCGTCTGGCGGCCCGGCCCGTTCCACCGCGCCCTGACCGCGCTGCCCGTGCGCTTCCCCCCGGCCCCGCCGTCCGGCCCGCAGCCC
>NZ_JBPQTW010000293.1:0-7022 GCF_051386535.1 Streptomyces sp. URMC 127 | reverse complement strand
CCCCCCCCCCCCCCCCCCCCCCCGCCCCTCTTTGCCGTTTTACGGGACATTCCGCACTCTTCATGCGATCGCGCTCGTTGCGCTGTTTTTGCGGATTTTAGGGATTTTTCGGTTTTCTCGGGCCGGAAACACGATCCAACGGCGAGGTGAGCCTCCGGCGCCCGTTAGGCTCGTGCTGCAGAACCTCAGACACACACGAAGGAGACCCTCGTGCCGTCCATCGACGTCGTCGTAGCTCGCGAGATCCTCGACTCGCGAGGCAACCCCACGGTCGAGGTCGAGGTCGGCCTCGACGACGGCTCCACGGGCCGTGCCGCCGTGCCGTCCGGCGCCTCCACCGGCGCCTTCGAGGCCATCGAGCTCCGCGACGGTGACAAGAACCGTTACCTGGGCAAGGGCGTCGAGAAGGCCGTCCTGGCCGTCATCGAGCAGATCGGCCCGGAGCTCGTCGGCTACGACGCCACCGAGCAGCGCCTGATCGACCAGGCCATGTTCGACCTGGACGCCACCGACAACAAGGGCTCGCTCGGCGCCAACGCCATCCTGGGCGTCTCCCTCGCCGTCGCGCACGCCGCCTCCGAGGCGTCCGACCTGCCGCTCTTCCGCTACCTCGGCGGCCCGAACGCGCACCTGCTGCCCGTTCCGATGATGAACATCCTGAACGGCGGCTCGCACGCCGACTCCAACGTGGACATCCAGGAGTTCATGATCGCGCCGATCGGCGCCGAGTCCTTCTCCGAGGCCCTGCGCTGGGGCACCGAGGTCTACCACACCCTCAAGTCGGTCCTGAAGGCCAAGGGCCTGTCCACCGGCCTGGGCGACGAGGGCGGCTTCGCCCCGAACCTCGGCTCCAACCGCGAGGCCCTCGACCTCATCCTCGAGGCCATCAAGCAGGCCGGCTACACCCCCGGCCAGGACATCGCGCTCGCGCTCGACGTGGCCGCCTCCGAGTTCTACAAGGACGGCGTCTACAAGTTCGAGGGCCAGGACCGCACGGCCGCCGAGATGACCGAGTACTACGCCGAGCTCGTCGAGGCCTACCCGCTGGTCTCCATCGAGGACCCGCTGTTCGAGGACGACTGGGACGGCTGGAAGACCATCACCGAGAAGCTCGGCGACAAGGTCCAGCTCGTCGGCGACGACCTGTTCGTCACCAACCCCGAGCGCCTCGGCCGCGGCATCGAGGAGGGCGCCGCCAACGCCCTGCTGGTCAAGGTCAACCAGATCGGCTCGCTGACCGAGACCCTCGACGCCGTCGAGCTCGCCCAGCGCAACGGCTTCAAGTGCATGATGTCGCACCGCTCCGGCGAGACCGAGGACGTCACCATCGCCGACCTGGCCGTCGCCACCAACTGCGGCCAGATCAAGACCGGCGCCCCGGCCCGCTCCGAGCGCGTCGCCAAGTACAACCAGCTCCTGCGCATCGAGGAGATCCTCGACGACGCCGCGGTCTACGCCGGCCGCAGCGCCTTCCCGCGGTTTCGCTCTGCGAACCAGTAAAAGCAGCAAGGGCTGACCGACGCCTCAAGGGCTGACAGCTGCAGGGCCGGTGCCCGCGGGCTGACACGGCCTCAGAACCGCAGCCTCACCACGTCCCCGGCCACGGTCCCGTACCGTGGCCGGGGACGTACGTTCGTAGCGGGACTGCGGGCGACCAGGACCTCGGGGAGGCGAAGTGGCGGCGGACCGTTCCACCGCGACCAGGCTCAGGGCACTCGGCTCGGTGCTCGTCCAGGGCCCCACGGCCCGCGTCTACCGCGCCCGGGGCCCGCGCCGCAGCCGGCTGACCGGCCGCGCGGCGCTGCTGGCGCTCGTCGTGTGCTCGCTGGTCGTCGCCCTCGCCTACCCCATGCGCCAGTGGGTCACCCAGCGCTCCGACATCGCCGACCAGCGCCGCCAGTCCGAGCGCGCCCGCGAGCAGGTGCAGCGGCTGGAGGACGAGAAGGCCCGCCTGGAGGACCCGGCGTACGTCGAGCAGCAGGCGCGCGAGCACCTGCACTACCTGCGCCCCGGCGAGACGGGCTACAGCGTGGTCGACGGCAGCGGCACCGCCCGCCGGCCCCGCGACCAGGGCGCCGCCGACCGCCCCTGGTACAGCAACCTGTGGGACGGTGTGGACGCCGCGGACACCCCGCGCTGACGCCCCCGCCCCCCGCCCCACTCCTTGACGAAGGCCGCCGACACCGGCCGACAACCGAGCGAAGACGACACGAGCGAGCACATGGACACCCCTCCGCCCCAGACCGAGCCCACCGAGCCCACCGCCGCCGACATCGAGGCGTTCAAGGAGCAGCTGGGCCGCCCGCCGCGCGGGCTGCGCGCCATCGCCCACCGCTGCCCCTGCGGCCAGCCGGACGTGGTCGAGACCGCCCCTCGCCTGCCGGACGGCACGCCCTTCCCGACGACGTACTACCTGACCTGCCCGCGCGCCGCCTCCGCGATCGGCACGCTGGAGGGGTCGGGCCTGATGAAGGAGATGCAGGACCGGCTGGCGACCGACCCGGAGCTCGCCGCCGCCTACCGCGCCGCCCACGAGGACTACCTCCGCCGCCGCGACGCGATCGAGGTCCTGGAGGGCTTCCCGAGCGCGGGCGGCATGCCCGACCGCGTCAAGTGCCTGCACGTGCTGGTGGGTCACTCGCTGGTGGCCGGCCCGGGCGTGAACCCGTTCGGCGACGAGGCGCTGGCGCTGCTGCCCGAGTGGTGGGCCAAGGGCCCGTGCGTGACCCCGTGCGCCGCGCCGGACGGGGGTGAGGGGAAGTGACCCGCGTCGCCGCCGTCGACTGCGGCACGAACTCGATCCGCCTGCTCGTCGCCGATCTCGACGCGGAGACCGGTGCGTTCACCGAGCTCGACCGCCGGATGACGATCGTCCGTCTGGGGCAGGGCGTGGACCGCACGGGCCGGCTGGCGGATGCGGCCCTGGAGCGTACGTTCGCGGCCTGCCGGGAGTTCGCGGAGGTCATCCGCGACCTGAAGGCCGAGCGGGTGCGCTTCGTCGCCACCTCCGCCTCGCGCGACGCGGAGAACCGCGCGGACTTCGTGCGCGGCGTGGTGGAGATCCTGGGCGTGGAGCCCGAGGTGATCAGCGGTGACCAGGAGGCCGAGTTCTCCTTCACCGGCGCCACCAAGGAGCTGGCCGGCCGTCAGGACCTGGCCAAGCCCTTCCTGGTGGTCGACATCGGCGGCGGCTCGACCGAGTTCGTCGTCGGCGAGGAGCACGTGCGGGCGGCGCGCAGCGTCGACGTCGGCTGCGTGCGCATGACGGAGCGCCATCTCGTCGCGGACGGCGTGGTGGTGGACCCGCCGACGCCGGAGCGCATCGCCGCGATACGCGAGGACGTCGAGGCCGCGCTGGACCTGGCCGAGGAGACCGTCCCCCTGGAAGAGGCCCGTACGCTCGTCGGCCTCGCGGGCTCGGTGACCACGGTCGCGGCGATCGCGCTGGGCCTGGCGGACTACGACTGGACGCGCATCCACCACGCGCGGATCTCCCTGGAGCAGGTCCGGGAGATCACCGGGCGGCTGCTCGCCTCGACGCACGAGGAGCGCGCGGCGATCCCCGTGATGCACCCCGGCCGGGTCGATGTGATCGGTGCCGGAGCGCTCGTCCTGCAGGCGGTCATGGAGCGCGTGGGCGCCCAGGAGGTCGTCGTCAGCGAACACGACATTCTGGACGGAATCGCCTGGTCCATCGCCTGAGAAGGCGCCCTGTGAAGGCCCCTGCGGGGGCCTCCGGGAAAAAGTTCGTGAAATCCTTCACATGAAAAAAGGGAGCGTTGGCGGCGCGAAGGGGCCCGTTGGGCCCTTCCGGGGCCCCCAGGGGCCCCCGCGGCGCGATGCCGTCCGGTTTCGGGCGGGTTAAAGGGACGCTTATGTGATCGCCGCCGCGGCAGTGGTCTAGTCAACCTGACGCCCACAAGGCCAGTTCAACGGGGGTTCCCAACGCATCCGGAGCGCGAGTGGTTCCCTTGCATGCATATGGCATGGGTCACGGTGGCGGCGGAGTGTAGCAGATACCCCCCGATCCCTTGTGAAGGGGCGCACGAGCACCCCCGCGCAGAGTGCTGGATACTCGAATCATGAGCACCACGGAGCGTCCACGGATCCTCGTAGTAGGCGGTGGGTACGTCGGCCTGTACGCGGCGCGCCGCATCCTCAAGAAGATGCGGTACGGCGAGGCGACCGTCACGGTCGTCGACCCGCGTTCGTACATGACCTACCAGCCCTTCCTGCCCGAAGCAGCTGCCGGCAGCATCTCCCCCCGCCACGTCGTGGTGCCGCTGCGACGCGTGCTCCCCAAGGCGGAGGTCCTCACCGGCCGCGTCACCACCATCGACCAGGACCGCAAGGTCGCCACCGTCGCGCCGCTCGTCGGCGAGGCGTACGAGCTGCCCTTCGACTACCTGATCGTTACGCTCGGCGCCGTCTCCCGCACCTTCCCGATCCCCGGCCTCGCCGAGAACGGCATCGGCATGAAGGGCGTCGAGGAGGCCATCGGCCTGCGCAACCACGTCCTGGAGCAGCTCGACAAGGCCGACTCCACGACCGACGAGGAGATCCGCCGCAAGGCGCTGACCTTCGTCTTCATCGGCGGCGGCTTCGCGGGTGCGGAGACCATCGGCGAGGTCGAGGACATGGCGCGCGACGCCGCCAAGTACTACCCCAACGTCAAGCGCGAGGACATGCGGTTCGTCCTCGTCGACGCCGCCGACAAGATCCTCCCCGAGGTCGGCCCCAAGCTCGGCGCCTACGGCAAGGCGCACCTGGAGAGCCGCGGCATCGAGATCCACCTCTCGACGTCCATGGACTCCTGCGTCGACGGCCACGTCGTGCTGAAGAACGGCCTCGAGGTCGACTCCAACACGATCGTGTGGACCGCGGGCGTCAAGCCCAACCCGGCGCTGGCCCGCTTCGGCCTGCCGCTCGGTCCGCGCGGCCACGTCGACACCCTCCCGACCCTCCAGGTCAAGGGCACCGACTACATCTGGGCCGCGGGCGACAACGCCCAGGTGCCCGACCTCGTCGGCCGCGCCGCGGGCAACGAGAACGCCTGGTGCCCGCCGAACGCCCAGCACGCGCTGCGCCAGGCCAAGGTCCTCGGCGACAACGTCATCTCGGCGATGCGGGGCTTCTCGGCCGCGCAGACCGAGTACAAGCACGCCAACAAGGGTGCCGTGGCGGGCCTCGGCCTCCACAAGGGCGTGGCGATGATCGTCATGGGCAAGATGAAGATCAAGCTCAAGGGCCGTCTCGCCTGGTACATGCACCGCGGCTACCACGGTCTGGCCATGCCGACCTGGAACCGGAAGATCCGCGTCTTTGCGGACTGGACCCTCGGCATGTTCCTCAAGCGCGAGGTCGTCTCCCTGCGCGCCATGGAGAACCCCCGCGAGGAGTTCTACGAGGCCGCGAAGCCGGCCCCCCAGCCGAAGGCCGACTCCGTTCCGTCGGAGAAGGCGAAGGCCTCCTAACAGCGGCTGCGGCATCGGCCGCGGTCAACCAGTCGGCAACGGCGTCCACCAATCCGTGGGGTGGACGCCGTTTGCCGTATGTCCGGCCACCCACAGTTGATCTAATCTGACTGAACGGGACTACCGTGCCGACTCTTGGTGTTTAGGTGTCAGTTGAACGTTTCTCCTGACCTTGCATCATGGAGGTGTGTGCGACATGGCCGACGCCGCTCGACGGCTCACCGCGCTCGCGGAAGAGGTTCTGGGGGCTCCGCTCCCGCTCCGGGTCCGCGCCTGGGACCGCAGCGAGTACGGCCCGCCGGGCACCGCCGACACTCCCGTGCTGGTCATCCGCCGCCGCCGGGCCCTGCGCCGGCTGCTGTGGAAGCCGGGCGAGCTGGGCCTCGCCCGCGCCTGGGTCGCGGGCGACATCGACGTCGAGGGCGATCTCTACGAGGCGCTCGACCTCCTGGCCGGCTCCCTCTGGGAGCGCGGCGAGGGCACGCCCCGCTCCGGCCTCGCCGCCCTCCTCGCGGCCGTGCGCGACCCGCGCCTGCGCGCCGCGGGCGGTGAGCTCGTGAAGCTCGCCGGCCCCGGGCTGCCGCCCCGGCCGCCCCGCGAGGAGGCCCGCAGGACGAGCGGCCCGCTGCACACCCTGCGCCGCGACAAGCAGTCCATCAGCCACCACTACGACGTCGGCAACACCTTCTACGAGCGGGTCCTCGGCCCCTCGATGGTGTACTCCTGCGCGTACTGGGAGAGCCCGCAGTCCACCCTTGAGGACGCCCAGCGCGCCAAGCTCGACCTCGTCTGCCGCAAGCTCGCCCTCGAACCCGGGCAGCGGCTCCTCGACGTCGGCTGCGGCTGGGGCTCGATGGTGCTGCACGCGGCCCGCGAGTACGGGGTGAGCGCCGTCGGCATCACCCTCTCCGAGGAACAGGCCGCCTACGCCCGCAAGCGCGTCGCCGAGGCGGGCCTCACGGACCGCATCGAGATCCGCGTGCAGGACTACCGCGAGATCTCCGACGGCCCCTTCGACGCGATCTCCTCCATCGGCATGGCCGAGCACGTCGGCTCCGCCCGCTACGCCGAGTACGCCGCCGACGTCTACGCCCTGCTGAAGCCCGGCGGCCGGCTGCTCAACCACCAGATCGCCCGCCGCCCGCTGAAGGACGAGGAGGCGTACGAGGTCGACGAGTTCATCGACCGCTACGTCTTCCCCGACGGCGAGCTCGCCCCCGTCGGCCGCACCGTCGCCCAGCTGGAGGAGGCCGGGTTCGAGGTGCGCGACGTGGAATCGCTGCGCGAGCACTACGCCCTGACGCTGCGCCAGTGGGTCGCCAACCTCCAGGAGCACTGGTCGGAGGCCGTCGGCCTCACCTCGGCGGGCCGCGCCCGGGTCTGGCGGCTCTACATGGCCGCCTCCGCCCTGTCCTTCGAGCGGAACAGGATCGGCGTCAACCAGGTGCTGGCCGTCCGCACGCCCGGGTCGGGGGCGTCGGGCATGCCGCTGCGGGCGCGCGACTGGCGCTGAACGCGGCGCGGGGGGGGGGGGGGGGGGGGGGGGCG
>NZ_JBPQTW010000292.1:0-7026 GCF_051386535.1 Streptomyces sp. URMC 127 | reverse complement strand
CCCCGGGCCCGGTCCCAGCCCCTGCCCCGGGCCCGGGGCGGGGGCCGGGCCAGGTGCCGTACGCGCCATGGACCTGTGCCTGCTGCGGGAGTCCCTCGCGCGCGAGTGCACGGAGGCCGAGACCGCGCTCGCCCTGCAGGGCCTAGGCGCGCACCCCGTCGCGCAGTACGGCAGCGCGCGGCAGCGGGCCCGGTGGATGCCCGAGGTCGTCGCGGGCCGAGCCGTGGCCGCGTTCGCGCTGAGCGAGCCGGCGGCCGGGTCCGACGCGGCGGCGCTGGAGCTGCGCGCCGAGCCGGATCCGGCGGGCGCCGGGGACGGCTGGCGCCTCACAGGCGAGAAGACGTGGATCTCCAACGCCCCCGAGGCCGACGTGTACACCGTCTTCGCCCGCACCGGGCAGGCCCCGGGCTCGCGCGGCGTGACGGCGTTCCTCGTACCGGGCGACAGCGCGGGACTGTCCGGCCGGCGCCTGGACATGCTCAGCCCCCACCCCATCGGCACGCTGGCCTTCGACGGCGTGCCCGCCGGCGCGGGGGACGTGCTCGGCGTGCCGGGCGGCGGCTTCCGCGTCGCCATGCGCACGCTCGACCTCTTCCGGCCCAGCGTGGGCGCGTTCGCCGTGGGCATGGCGCGGGCCGCGCTCACGGCGGCCGTCGCCCACGCCGGGGAGCGGCGCGCCTTCGGCGGCCCCCTGAAGGACCTGCAGGCCGTCTCCCACCAGCTCGCCGAGATGGCCACCCGGACGGAGGCGGCGGCGCTGCTGGTGTACGCGGCGGCCGCGGCGTACGACGCGGGCGAGCCGGGCATCGCGGCCCGCTCGGCCATGGCCAAGCTCTTCGCGACCGAGACCGCGCAGTACGTCGTGGACGCCGCCGTCCAGCTCCACGGCGCCCGCGCCCTGCGCCGGGGGCACCTGCTGGAACACCTCTACCGGGAGGTGCGCGCGCCGCGGATCTACGAGGGGGCGAGCGAGGTCCAGCGCACGATCATCGCGAAGGAGCTGTACCGGTGAAGGGGGCGGAGGGCGAGGGCGAGGGTGGGAGTGGGAGTGGGGCCGGGCCTGTGCTCCGGCGGGTCAACCCTGCGGAGCTCTCGCCGCCGGCGGGCTTCTCGCACGCCGTCACCGTCTCCGGCGGGCGGCTGGTGTTCCTCGCCGGGCAGACGGCGCTGGACGCCGCGGGCCGCATCGTGCCGGGCAGCCTGCCCGAGCAGTTCGAGCGGGCGCTCGGCAACCTGCTCCGGGCCCTGCGCGCCGCGGGCGGCGGGCCGGAGCACCTCGCGCGCGTCACCGTCTACGCCACCGACGTCGCCGGCTACCGGGCGCACGCCCCGGAACTGGGCCGCATCTGGCGGCGGCTGGCCGGGCGGGACTACCCGGCCATGGCCGTGGTGGGCGTGGTGCGGCTGTGGGACGAGGAGGCGGTGGTCGAGGTGGACGGGATCGCGGTGCTGCCGTGAGGCGGATGCCCCTTGGGTGACCGCTGTTGTGAACGTGCGGATCGCGGTGGACGCTTATGCCGCCGGACTCTCACGGCTGTGGTGCGGCGCCGTTGCGGCGGGATTCGCCTTCGGCGCTTGCGGCGGGGGCGCACCGTCCAGGTGCGGCGCACGGCTTCAGAAGCCGGTGCATGTCGCCGTCGCGTCCGGGCCGGAGGCCGTGGCCGTCCGCGGGCGTCCGTCGTCCACTGTCACGGAGCAGGACACCGTGCCGCCGTCCTTGCCGGTCGTGACCGCCAGCAGGCCGCCCTTCACGAAGTCCTGGGTCGTGAGTTCCTTGCGCCAGGGAAGGTCGCGGTGGCTCTCCTTCTGCGTCAGGAGAGCGCCGTCGTTCCAGGTGGTGTACGCGATGGCCACGTCCTTCGCGCTGCCGGTCACCTCGTACCGCACCCGGACCGTCTTGCCGGTCTCCTCGGCGAGCCCGACGACGAGCGCCGCGCACCCGCCGGCCAGCAGGAGCACCACGGCGAGCAGCACCCACGGCCACTTGCGGCGCCCCTTGCGGGCATGGGCAGGGGGCGGCGCCCACTGACCGTGCCCGGGGCCGCCGCCGCCCGGATGCGGGGTACTCATGCGGCCAGCATGCCGCCGCCCGCGCGGTGCGGCGACCGGGGACCACCCGTACGGGCGGCGGCATGCGCCGCGGGCGCGGCAGACGAACCTCCCCCGCCGCAACGGCGCACCACCACAACGGCGAGGGTCCGGCGGAATGCCGGCACCCCGCACCGCCGCGTACCCCGGACCGACCGGCCCGCGGCTCCTACAGCCGCGGCTCGACCGGTTCGGACTCCAGGGCCAGCACCCCGAAGACCGCCTCGTGCACGCGCCACAGCGGCTCGCCCTCCGCCAGCCGGTCCAGCGCCTCCAGGCCGAGCGCGTACTCGCGCAGGGCGAGCGAGCGCTTGTGGCCGAGGTGGCGCGCGCGCAGCCGGGTCAGGTTGTCCGGGCGGGTGTACTCGGGACCGTAGATGATCCGCAGGTACTCCCGGCCGCGGCACTTGACGCCCGGCTGGACCAGCCGCCCGCCCTCGGTCCGTACGAGCGCCTGCAGCGGCTTGACGACCATGCCCTCGCCGCCGGCGCCCGTCAGGTCCAGCCACCACCGCACGCCCGCGGCGACGGACGCCTCGTCCTCGGTGTCGACCACCAGGCGGCGGGTGGGGGCGAGGATCCCCGCCCCGTCTCCGGCCCGCTCGTCGCCGGCTCGCTCGTCGGCCGCGACGAGGCGGTCGATCAGGGCGAGCTGCTCGTCGTGCGGCAGCGCGGCGAGGCTGTGCCCCTGGGCGGCCAGGATCTGGAACGGCGCCAGGCGGACGCCGTCCAGCCCCTCGACGGGCCAGCAGTAGCGCCGGTACGCCTCCGTGAAGGCCGCCGCGTCCGCGGCCCGCCCGCGCTGGCGGTCCAGCAGCGCGGACACGTCCACGCCGCGCTCCGCCGCCGACTCCAGCGCGGCGAGCGCCGGCGGGAAGACCGCGCCGGACGCGGCGCCCACGGCCGCGTACTGGTGGCGCAGCAGCCCCTGCGCCTTGAGGGACCAGGGCATGAGCTCGGCGTCCAGCAGCAGCCAGTCGGTCTCCAGCTCCTCCCACAGCCCGGCCGCACCGGCCGCGCCGCTCAGCCGCCGCAGGACGCTCTCGGTCATCGCGGGGTCGTCGAAGAACGGCCGGCCGGTGCGGGTGTACAGCGCGCCGCTCGCCCCGCCGGTCGCGCCGAAGCGCTCCCGCGCCACGTCCGCGTCGCGGCACACGAGGGCCACGGCCCGCGAGCCCATGTGCTTCTCCTCGCACACCACCTGCCGCACCCCGTCGGCGCGGTAGGCGGCGAACGCCTCGGCCGGGTGCTCCAGGTAGCCCTCCTCCTGGGAGGTCGCGCAGGGCGCCATGGTCGGCGGGAGGTAGGGCAGCAGCCGCGGGTCGACGGCGAAGCGGCTCATGACCTCCAGGGCGGCCGCGGCGTTCTCCTCCTTCACGGCGACCCGGCCCATGTGCCGGGTCTCGACGGCGCGGCGGCCGGTGACGTCGGCCAGGTCGAGCGGGCGCCCGTCCTCGCCGCCGGGCGCGTCGCTCGCCAGCGGCCGTACCGGCTCGTACCAGACGCGCTCGGCCGGTACGTCCACCAGCTCGCGCTCGGGCCAGCGCAGCGCGGTCATCTTCCCGCCGAAAACGGCGCCGGTGTCCAGGCAGATGGTGTTGTTCAGCCACGTGGCGGACGGGCTGGGCGTGTGGCCGTAGACCACGGCGGCGCGGCCGCGGTACTCCTCGGCCCACGGGTAGCGCACGGGCAGGCCGAACTCGTCGGTCTCGCCCGTCGTGTCCCCGTACAGCGCGTGCGAGCGCACGCGGCCGGAGGTGCGGCCGTGGTACTTCTCCGGCAGGCCGGCGTGGCAGACCACCAGCTTGCCCTCGTCGAGGACGTAGTGGCTGACGAGCCCGTCGATGAACTCCCGCACCTGCGCGCGGAAGGCGGGGTCGCGGGCGTCCTCGCGCTCCAGCTGCTCGATGGTCTCGGCGAGCCCGTGCGTCTGCTGGACCTTCCTGCCCGCCAGCCAGCGGCCGAGCTTGTTCTCGTGGTTGCCCGGCACGCACAGGGCGTTGCCGGAGGCGACCATGCCCATGACGCGGCGCAGCACGCCGGGGCTGTCCGGGCCCCGGTCGACGAGGTCGCCGACGAACACGGCGGTGCGGCCGCCGGGGTGGACGCCGTCCTCGTACCCCAGCTTCGACAGGAGCGTCTCCAGCTCCGAGCTGCAGCCGTGGATGTCACCGATGATGTCGAAGGGGCCCGTGAGGTGCCGCAGGTCGTTGAAGCGGCGCTCCAGGACGACTTCGGCGGCCTCGACCTCCTCGACGCTGCGCAGCACGTGCACCTTGCGGAAGCCTTCGCGCTCCAGGCCGCGCAGGGAGCGGCGCAGCTCGCGGCGGTGGCGCTGGATGACGTGCCGGGGCAGACCGGCCCGGTCGGCGCGGCCGGCGTTGCGCGCGGCGCACACCTCCTCGGGCAGGTCGAGGACGATGGCGATGGGCAGCACGTCGTGCTCGCGGGCGACCCGGACCAGCTGACGGCGGGCCTCGGCCTGGACGTTGGTCGCGTCGATCACGGTGAGGCGGCCGGCGGCCAGGCGCTTGCCCGCGATGTAGTGCAGGACGTCGAAGGCGTCGCCGCTGGCGCTCTGGTCGTTCTCGTCGTCGGCGACGAGGCCGCGGCAGAAGTCCGAGGAGATCACCTGGGTGGGCTCGAAGTGCCTGCGGGCGAACGTGGACTTGCCGGAGCCGGTCGCGCCGATCAGGACCACGAGGGAGAGGTCGGTGACGGGGAGAGGGCGGGGCGCCCTGCCGGCGGCTGCGGCTGTTTCCGTGCTGGTCATGCGGCCTTCTCCTGCTTCGGCACGTTCTCTGTCTCTTTCCCGGTCTCTTTCTCGGTCTCTTTCTCCGTACGGGTGAAGACGCCCATCTGGGTCGGCGGTCCGACCTCGGGGTCGTCCGGCCCCACCGGCGCGTACGCCACCTCGTAGCCGTACCGCTCCGCGACCTCGGCCGCCCACGTGCGGAACTCCTCGCGCGTCCACTCGAAGCGGTGGTCGGCGTGGCGCACGTGCCCGGCGGGGAGGGTCTCCCAGCGGACGTTGTACTCGGCGTTCGGCGTGGTCACGACGACCGTCGCCGGGCGCGCCGCGCCGAACACCGCGTGCTCCAGGGCGGGCAGCCGCGGCAGGTCGAGGTGCTCGATCACCTCGCTGAGCACCGCCGCGTCGTACCCGGCCAGCCTGCGGTCGGTGTACGCGAGCGAGCCCTGGAACAGCGTGACCCGCGCGGCCTGCCGCTCGATCATCCGGTCCAGGCGCAGCCGCCGCGCGGCGATCGCGAGGGCACGCGCGGAGACGTCCATGGCGGCGACTTCGGTGAACCGCGGGTCCTTGAGGAGCTCCCCGACGAGCTGGCCCTGGCCGCAGCCCAGGTCGAGGACGCGCGCCGCACCGCAGGCGCGCAGGGCGCCGAGGATCGCCGCGCGGCGCTGCACGGCCAGCGGCACGGGCCGCTCCTCGGTGTCCCTCTCCTCGTCGACGGCGTTGTCGAGCTCCTCGGCCTCGGTGTCGTCGGACTCGGCGAGGCGGGCGAGGGCCAGCCGCTCCAGGGCGTCGCGGGTCAGCGACCAGCGGCGGCCCAGGTAGCGGCCGGCGATCAGGCGCTGTTCGGGGTGGTCCTCCAGCCAGCCCTCGCCGGCCCGCAACAGCTTCTCGACCTCGTCGGACGCCACCCAGTAGTGCTTGGCGTCGTCGAGGACGGGCAGCAGGACGTAGAGGTGGCGCAGGGCGTCGGCGAGCCGCAGCTCGCCCTCCAGCACCAGGCGTACGTAGCGGGAGTCGCCCCACTGCGGGAACGTCTCGTCCAGCGCGACCGGCTCCGCCGTGACCGTCCAGCCCAGCGGGGCGAACAGCCGCTCCACGAGCGCGGCGCCGCCGCGTGCGGGCAGCACCGGCACCTCGACGCGCAGCGGGCGCGCCGCTCCCGGCAGCTCGGGCCGGGCGGCGCACTGCCCCTTCAGCGCGGTGGAGAAGACGCTGCCGAGCGCGACGGCGAGCAGCGAGGACGCCGCGTAGGGGCGGTCGTTGACGTACTGGGCGAGGGCGGAGTCGGGCGCTCCGCCGCGGCCCTTGCCCTTGGCCTTCCGCACCAGCGCGACCGGATCGATCTCCAGCAGGAGCGCGGCGGTGCAGCGCTCCGCGCCGGCCTCGGGATAGAGGACGTGCGCGGTGCCGTGGGAGGTGGAGAACTGCTGCGCCTTCTCAGGATGCTTGTGCAGCAGGAATCCGAGATCGGTCGCGGGGGATCCGGGCGTGCCGGTGGTGGATATCGTCAGGAACACGCGGTCGAGTATCGCCTGCGACGACGGGATCCCACGAATTCTTTTCGTCTCGCGGGAAACGCCGGAAATCCATTCACGTCACGTGACGTGCAGGCGATGTGCACGTCAGCAGGCCGTTCAGCAGGGCGCGGGTGAGGACCGCGATGGTGAACCCGCAAGTGATCTCGCCTGCCGCCACCATCTCCGAGACCTCCGGCCAGGGCCGGGGAACGATGCGCCGGATGCCTTCCGACGTTTCCGGCGGACCGAAACGGTCGATGCGGGCGGCGAACAGCTCGACGTGATCACCGATCAGGCCGCTGTCGGGGTGCAGCCGGCCGAGGGAAATCCATTCGGTGGCTTCCGCTCCGATTTCCTCGGCGAGTTCCCGGGCGGCGCTTTCCGCGCTGGTGGCGCCCGGTGCGCCCATACCGCGGGGCACTTCCCAGTGCCAGGAGCGGGTGGCGTGGCGGTAGTGCTCGACGAGGACGATGTCGCCCGCGGCGGTGAGGGGGAGGACGACCGCGCCGGGGCTCGCGGCCGTGGAGAGCATGCGGACGTAGAGGCCGAGGGCGCCGCCGGGGAAACGGACGGCATCACGGAGGAGGGTGACGAAGCGGTCGGCGTAGACGACGCCGACAGGCGTCTCCCCGGCCTCCGGTGCGTCTCCCGCCCCGCCTCCCGTCC
>NZ_JBPQTW010000291.1:0-7030 GCF_051386535.1 Streptomyces sp. URMC 127 | reverse complement strand
GCCGTGGTGGCCACGGGCCGTTCGGACTTCCCGAACCAGATCAACAACGTGCTGGTCTTCCCGGGTGTCTTCCGCGGCCTGCTGGACGCGCAGTCCCGTACGGTCAACACCGAGATGATGCTGGCCGCCGCCCGGGCCCTGGCCGACGTCGTCACCGAGGACGAGCTCAACGCGAACTACATCATCCCCAGCGTCTTCAACCCGGGCGCGACGGAATCCGTCGCGGCCGCCGTGAAGCGCGCGGCCGTGGCGCTCCGCCAGGGCGAGTAACGGCAGCGCGGGGCAGCAGCGTACGGACGGCCCGTCCGCCGGCATACGGTGCCGGCGGAGGGGCCGTTCCGTTCAGACGGGCCGTTCCGTTCAGACGGGCCGTTCCGTTCAGACGGGCCGTTCCATTCAGACGGGCCGTTCCGTTCAGCAGGCCGCCCGGGAGCGGACGTACGGTCAGCAGACGGGCTCGGCTTCCCCGTCGGCCTTCTCGCGGGCGAACTGGGTGCGGTACAGCTCCTCGTAGCGGCCGCCCGCGGCCAGCAGTTCGCTGTGGGTGCCGCGTTCGACGACGCGTCCGTCCTCGATGACGAGGATGAGGTCGGCGGCCCGCACGGTGGAGAGCCGGTGGGCGATCACCACGGCCGTGCGGCCCTCCAGGGCCTCGGCCAGCGCTTCCTGGACTGCGGCCTCGGAGGTGGAGTCGAGGTGGGCGGTCGCCTCGTCCAGGATGACGACGCGCTGGCGGGCCAGCAGCAGGCGGGCGATGGTCAGCCGCTGCCGCTCGCCGCCGGAGAGCCGGTAGCCGCGCTCGCCGACGACCGTGTCCAGCCCGTCGGGGAGGGCGGCCACCAGGCCGTCGAGGCGGGAGCGCCGCAGCGCGTCCCAGATCTCGTCCTCGGCCGCGTCGGGCCGGGCGATGAGGAGGTTGGCGCGGACGGTGTCGTGGAAGAGGTGCCCGTCCTGGGTGACCATGCCGAGGGTCTCGCGGATGGACTCGGCGCTCAGGTCGCGCACGTCGACGCCGCCGAGGCGTACGGAACCGGCGTCGGCGTCGTACAGCCGCGGCAGGAGCTGGGCGATGGTCGACTTCCCCGCGCCGGAGGAGCCCACGAGGGCGACCATGCGGCCGGGTTCGGCGCGGAAGGAGATGCCGTGCAGGACTTCGGTGCCGCCCCGTGTGTCGAGGCCGGCGACCTCCTCCAGGGAGGCGAGGGAGACCTTGTCGGCGGAGGGGTAGCCGAACCGCACGCCGTCGAACTCGACGGAGACCGGCCCGTCCGGCACCCGCCGCGCGTCCGGCTTCTCGGCGATCAGCGGTTCGAGGTCGAGGACCTCGAAGACGCGCTCGAAGCTGACGAGGGCGCTCATCACCTCGACGCGGGCCCCGGCCAGCGCGGTCAGCGGGGCGTAGAGACGGGTGAGGAGCAGGGCGAGCGCGACGACGGCGCCCGGCTCCAGCTTGCCGTGCAGCGCGTAGAAGCCACCGAGGCCGTAGACGAGGGCCAGGGCGAGCGCGGAGACGAGAGTGAGGGCGGTGATGAACGCCGACTGGGCCATGGCGGTGCGCACGCCGATGTCCCGCACCGCGCGGGCGCGGGCGGCGAACTCGGCGGACTCGTCCGCGGGCCGGCCGAACAGCTTGACGAGGGTCGCGCCCGGTGCGGAGAACCGCTCGGTCATCCGGCTGCCCATCGCGGCGTTGTGCGCGGCGGCCTCGCGCTGCAGCCCGGCCATGCGCGCCCCCATGCGGCGGGCGGGCACGACGAACACCGGCAGCAGGACGAGCGCGAGCAGCGTGATCTGCCAGGAGAGGCTGAGCATCACGCCGAGCGTCAGGAGCAGAGTGACGATGTTGGAGGCGACGCCGGAGAGGGTGTTGCTGAAGGCCCGCTGCGCGCCGATCACGTCGTTGTTGAGGCGGCTGACGAGCGCG
This sequence comes from Streptomyces sp. URMC 127, assembly GCF_051386535.1. Taxonomy (NCBI): domain Bacteria; kingdom Bacillati; phylum Actinomycetota; class Actinomycetes; order Kitasatosporales; family Streptomycetaceae; genus Streptomyces; species Streptomyces sp. URMC 127. The sequence goes on along the minus strand of NZ_JBPQTW010000291.1, from coordinate 5,106 downwards.
CCGGTGCGGGTGCGTGTGAAGAAGGCGACCGGCATGCGCTGGACGTGGTCGAAGACCGCGGTCCGCAGGTCGAGGATGAGCCCTTCGCCGAGGGTCGCCGACAGCCAGCGGGTCACCAGGCCCAGGCCGGCTTCGGCGACGGCGATGGCGGCGATGAGCAGCGCGAGCCGGACGACGGTCCCGGCGTCGTCGCCGTGCACGATGGCGCCGACGACCCGCCCGGCCAGCACCGGCGTCGCCACCGCGAGGAGCGCCGTGACGACGCTCAGCAGCAGGAACTGCCCCAGCTTCCGCCGGTGCGGGCGCGCGAAGGCGGCGATGCGGCGCAGCGTGGCCCGCGAGAGGGGCCGCCGGCCCTGCTCGGCGCTCATCGCACTGCGCAGCGAGGTCCACGCCGTGACTTCCATGTCCATGGGGCTCTCCTAGGGAGTGTCGGTACCCCCGCACGCTAGAACCTCAACCATGCTTGAGATCAAGTGTCGCGCCGCACGGATGGATGGATGGATGGATGGACACGCCCGTCCGCGGGCTACCGGCCGAGCAGCTGTGTGCGGGCCAGGTCGCGGTAGAGGGCGTCGCATGTCATCAGCTCGGTGTGGGTGCCGACCGCGCGTACGCGTCCCGCCTCCATGACCACGATGCGGTCCGCCGTGGTCACCGTGGAGAGCCGGTGGGCGATGACCAGGACGGTGGTGCGGCGGGCGGTCTCGGTGATGGTGTCGCGCAGGGCCGCCTCGTTGGCGGCGTCGAGCTGGGACGTGGCCTCGTCGAGCAGGAGCAGGCCGGGGCGGCGGAGCAGGGCGCGGGCGATCGCCACGCGCTGCCGCTCGCCGCCGGAGAGGCGGCTGCCGCGGTGGCCGACGTCGGTGTCCAGGCCCTCCGGCAGGCGTTCGGCGAGCACGTCGAGGCGGGCCAGCCGCAGGACGCGGGCGAGCTCCTCGGGGCCGGGGTCGGGGGTGCCGAGCGTCAGGTTGGCGCGCAGGGTGCCGGCGAGGACGGGGACGTCCTGCTCCACGTAGCCGATGGACGCGCGGAGCCGGGTCAGCGGCCAGTGCCGGATGTCCTCGCCGTCCAGGAGCACGCGGCCCGCGTCCTGTTCGTAGAAGCGCTCGATGAGGGAGAAGACGGTGGTCTTGCCCGCGCCGGACGGGCCGACGAACGCGGTCAGGCCGCGCGCGGGGACGGTGAAGGACACCTCGTGGTGGACGCGGGGCAGACCGGGGCGGTACGCGAAGCTCACCCGGTCGAACGTCACGCCGAGAGGTGACCCGGCGCCCTCGTCGCCGGGGGCTCCGGCCCGCTCCTCCTGCTCGGTCTCCAGCCGTTCGACCTCGGCGATGCGGACGGCGGCCGCGGAGCCGACCTGGAACTGCCCGACGCCCTCGACGAGCTGCCCGATGCGCGGGGCGAGGGCGAAGAGGTAGAGCAGGAAGGCGACGAGCGTGGAGACGTCCGTCGCACCGGAGGTGACGCGCGCGCCCCCCACGCCGAGCACCACGAGGAAGCAGACCTGGACGACCACCGCCGACGCCGTCGCCGAGACGGCCTCCCACGCCGCGGCCCGGATCCCGGTGCGCCGGGCGCGTTCGGCCGCCCCGCGCAGCGCTTCGGCCTCCCGCCGTTCGGCGCTGGACGCCTTGATGGTCCGGAAGGCGCCCAGCACCCGCTCCAGCGCCGCCCCGATGCTCCCCACCGCCTCCTGCGTGTGGCGCGTGGCCCGGCCGATCCGCGGGGCCACGACCGCGGCCACGACGCCGACGAAGGCGGTCACGGCCAGGGTGACGCCCAGCAGGACGGCGTCGAGCAGCCCCATCATGACGACGGTCGCCGCGGTGACGAGGGTGCCGGTGACCGCCGCCGACACCGCCTGGGGCGCGGACTGGCGCAGCAGCGTGGTGTCGGACGTGACGCGGGATATCAGGTCGCCGGGCTCGGCGCTCTCCACGACGGGCACGCGCAGCCGCAGGAGACGGTCGGTCAGGCGGCGGCGGGCGGTGCAGACGACGGTCTCGGCCGACCACTGGAGCACGTAGTGCCCCAGCCCCGCGAGCACCGCCCCGGCCACCACGAGCAGGCTGAGCACGATGACGGGCCCCGCCGCCGGGGCTCCCCGGCCCATGTCGTCGACCACGCGCTTGGCGGCCAGGGGCTGGGCCAGTCCCATGACGCTGCCGACGAGCCCCAGGAGGACGCCCGCGGCCATGCGGCGGCGCTGCGGGCGCAGGTGCCGCAGCAGGGCCCGCTGCCCCGCCCACGAGCGGCCCGGGTCCTGCGGCCCGCGCTCCCGCGGGGGTGCGGCGGCGCCTGTGCGGGGGGACTCCACGGGGGGTGCCGCGGTCATCGGCTCACTCCACGGTGAAGAAGCGCTGGAAGTAGTCGGCGGGGGCGCCCTCGCCGACGAGGACCCCTTCGGCCTCGACCCACGCGTGCGCGGCGAACGGCGGGCGGTTGCGCACGCCGACGCACCAGGTGGGCCAGTGGCCGTACCAGCGGCACAGCAGCACGGTGGCCAGCGAGCGGGGCAGGCAGCCCTTGTGGCCCCCGGCGGCGAGGCTCACGGCGAGCACGGTCCGCAGGGCCGCGCTCGCCTCGGCGAGCGTGGCGGGCCGGGCGCCGCGCCGCAGCCGGACGAGGACGGCGCGGATCCGGGCGGGGGGCTGGGTGGCCAGCAGGTGGGCGCAGCCCACGGCCAGCCGGGCCGCGCAGCGGCGGCCCAGGGGGACCGAACGGGGCTGGTAGGGAATCGCTTCCGGCGTCGTCATGCCTGCCTCTTCATGCGTGCCTCTTCTTCATACGTGCCTCGTCAACACATGCCTCGTCATATGTGCTTCGGCATATGCGCCTTGTTGGTCGGGAGGGGCTCATGAGGCGGGCGGGGCCGGCCACTTGGCATCGTGCCTCCTGCGACGCGGCGGGCCGCCTACGGGATGAGCAGTCCCGCCGAGCTCAGCTCGCCGATGATGCGGCGGACGTCCTCGCCGGCGAGTCCGGCGTCCACGTCGTCGTAGCGCGCCGTGAGGAGCTCGGCCGCTCGCTCGGGGCCGTGTCCGTCCAGCAGCGTCTGCAGAACGAGGGCGGCCGTCGGGTTGAGCGTCCAGTACTCGGCGCTGTCCTGGTCGAGCAGCGCCATGCCGTACTCGGTCTCGGTCATCAGGACGCCGGGCTTGAGTGCGGGCACGGGTTCACTCCTCGCGGTCGGCTGCGGGCAGGGGCACCGTCTCCCGCGAGCGCAGCCACACTTCGCAGGCGATGGTCGGGTGCAGCAGATAGCTCTCGGTCTCCGCGGCGAGGGCGCGGCGGCACCACTCGCGCAGGGCCTTCCCGTCGGCCAGGCCGAGCCGGACCAGCCGGGAGTCCTCGCACAGCGCCAGCAGGGACCGGCGGTGGCGGCGCAGCCCCGCCTCCTCCTCGAACGTCGCGTTGGCCTTGGTGCCGCGCGTACGGCAGGCCTCGGGCACGACGCCGCGCATGGCTTCGGCGATGAGCGGCTTGTAGCGCCAGGGGGTGATCCGTTCCCGGGTGCGTACGGCGAGAGCCGCCTGGACGACGCGGGCGTCGTAGTAGGGCGCGGACACCGCGATGCCCAGGGGCGCGGCCATCTGCCCGATGTGCCGGACCCACTGCGAGATGCCATCCATGGCGACCAGTTCGCGGTGTTCGCCGCGGTCCCGGCCGCGGGGCCGGGTGGGCGCCGGGCGGGTGCGGATCAGCTCCCGTGCCGCGGCGACCGCGTCGGGCGTGGCCCAGGGCGGCATGCGGGGCGGGACGGCCCAGTCGAGCAGCGGCTCGCCGGCCGGGGCCGGCGGCCCGGTGAGGTCCCGGGCGAGGCGGCCGAGCCAGGCGTCGTAGGACCTGCGGTCCAGGAGCCGGCGCAGCACGGCTCGCCGGCTCCAGCAGTATTTGGCGGCGTACCCGCGTATCGCGTGCAGGGCGGCGAAGGGGTGGGTGAGCAGCAGCGCGTGCAGCCGGGCGGGCGTGCCGGCCAGGAGTTCGTCACCGCCCAGGCCGGTGAGGTGGAGGCCGGATCCGCGGGCCGCGGCGCGTTCGACGATGCCCATGCGGCGGTTGCGGTCGACGGTGAGGATGCTGGGCGTGTCGAGCACGTCCCGGAGGGTGTCGACGCCGTCGAAGGTCATGGCGACCTCGCGGGCCGGGACGATGTGGTGCTCGATGCCGCTCATCGCCCGCACGGTGCGCTCGGACCAGTACACGTCGTCGCCGGCCTCGTCGTGGATGGCGGCGGTGTAGGCGACGACCTTGGTGCCGCCGCGGGCCGCGGTGCAGCACACCGCCGTGGAGTCCAGGCCGCCCAGGTCGGACGAGACCAGGTCGCGCCCGCGGGTGCGTACGGCGACGGCTTCGGCGAGCGCTTCCCTCAGGTGCGCGGCGCCCGCGGCGAGCGGGAGGACGGGGTCGGGCGGTGACCACCACCGGGTGGTGCGCGGCCGGCCGCCGGCGTCGAGCGTCAGGCGGTGGCCGCCGGGCACGGCGTGCACCGCCCGCCACAGCGGATCGCCCTGCCACGGGTAGGGGACGCCCGAGGCGAGCATTTCGAGGGCGATGCGGCGCTCGTCGAGGCCCGCGCCCACGAGTTCGGCGAGCACGTCGGCCCGGTCGGACGCCAGGCTCACGGGCCCGCCGGGCGTCGCCGCCTCGGCGTGGAAGACACGGTGCAGCCCGAAGACGCCGCCCTGCACCCGGACCCGCCCGCCGCCACTGGCCAGCAGGTGGAAGCTGCCGGCCGAGCCGGCGAGGCGGTCCAGCGCCGCCGGAGAGGCGGTGCCGGCCGCCGCGGCGGCGGCCCGGTCGGCGGCGTCGGCCGTGACGGCGTGCTCACCCATCACCGCGACCCGCACGTCCCGGTGCGCGCCGGTCACCGTCGTTCCCGGATCCCAGCGGCCGACGATCCACGGCCGCCCCGAGGCGTGGGGCAGGCTGCGGGAGGCGAAGCGGAGCGCCCCGGCGGCGGGGGCGGCCGCCGCGTCGGTGTCGGGCAGGACGACGAACCAGGCGGGCACGGACTGGAGTGACAACGGCTGATCCACGGGCCACGGCCTTCCCTCGGCGTACTCGGGGCAGGAAAAGCGGGTGGGGGCCGCCGGCCGC
>NZ_JBPQTW010000290.1:0-7076 GCF_051386535.1 Streptomyces sp. URMC 127 | reverse complement strand
AGGTGGGGCGGCCGTGGGGCCGGAGCGTCCTCCCGGGACGCTCCCGTCCGGCTCGCGCCGGGCCGTGGGCCGGCCGCCGTCCTCATCCTGGGTGCCGCGCGGGAGCGTTGTCAGCAGCCCGGGGGCTGCACGAAGCGGCCTTTGCATATTGCGTCCACACCCGCGGGGGCCGGGGCGGGGGCTGCGAGCAGCCGCTCGTAGTACGAGGTGAGGAGGGGGGCCTCGCAGCGGGCGAGGCCGATGCCGCGCGGCACCTCCTCGTCCGCGAGCGCACGCAGGCACACGGCGCGGGCGGCGCGCTCGGCCGCGACCAGGGAGGGTGCCGACACGAAGAGCCCGAGGACCGGGTGGGGGCGGGCGCCGGAGTGCAGCGTCACATACTGAATTCCTTCTTCCGGTTTTCTCGCCGCATGGACGCGCGCGGCGATGCCCTGGGGGATTCCCGTCCCGGGCGGCGGGGCGAGGTGGGCGTGCACGAGATACATGCCCACCACTGTGCAGAGAGCAGGCCGCCCGCTGCCACCCGCTGCCCCAGGACGCTTCCTGCCATGGCAGAAAACGTCCCCAACTGCCCTTTGTCTCCGGGGGCGCGGCCGCCCGGCACGTGGTGACCGCCACTGCTGAAACACATTTCGCGCATTGTGACCGCGGTGTTATCTTGACGCCGTTTTACCTGCAAAAAAGGTTTCATGGGGGAATCCGTTGTGCTCAGGGCATGTGGTTTGGATGAAATCGCGGAACGTGTCTACCGAATACTGTTGCGTCACCCGGGAGGCGAGCTCGACCAGCTCGCTGCCGAAGCATCCCTCAGCGTGGAAGAATTCCGGGCCACGCTGGACCGGCTGAGCGCGCTCGGCCTGGTGCACGCCCCTGCCGGGGGACCGCAGGAGCTGCACGTCCCCAGCCCGGAGATCGGCTTCGAGGCGCTGCTCGCCCGCCAGCAGGCCGAGCTTGCGGCACAGCAGCAGCGCATCGCCGAGTCGCGCGCCGTCGCCGAGCAGCTGATCCGCGAGTTCGCCGCCCGCCACGCGTCGTCGCCCCGGCACGGCGAGGAGACGCTCGTGGGCCTCGACCGCATCAGAGCCGAGATCGCCCGCCTCTCCCGGCAGATCAGGACGGAGGTGATGACCTTCGCGCCCGACGGCGCCCAGACCGCCGAGACGCTGGAGGCGGCCAAGCCGCTCGACGCCGAGGTGCTCGGCCGGGGAGTGCGCATGCGCACCCTCTACCTGGACAGCATCCGCAACAGCCCGCCGAGCGTCGCCTACGCCGACTGGCTCACCGCGGCGGGCGGCCACGTCAGAACGGTGCCCTCCCTGCCCACCCGCATGCTCGTCATCGACCGGCAGGTGGCCGTCCTCCCCACGGACGGCGAGGACTCCGCGCACAGCGCGGTCGTCCTGCGCAGCCGGGGCACGCTCACCGCGCTGTGCGCCCTCTTCGACCTGGTGTGGGAGTCAGGGGCTCCGCTCGGCGAGGCCAGGACGCGGGACGCCCGGGGCCTGACCTCCCAGGAGCGCGAGGCGCTGCGGCTGCTGGGGCACGGCTTCACCGACGAGGCCATCGCCAAGCGCCTGGGCGTCTCGCCCCGTACGGCCCGCCGCATCGCCGCCGACATCATGGAACTGCTCGGCGCCAGGAGCAGGTTCCAGGCCGGGCTGCTGGCCGCCGCCCGCGGCTGGCTGGTGGCCACGCCGTCCTGACCCGGTGCAAGCAGCGACGACCGGTGGTGGCCCACCACCGGTCGTCGCGGCACCGGCGTCAGTCCTCGGCCAGCAGCGCGGCGACTTCCTCGTCGGACAGCCGCGCCAGCTCCTCCAGTTCGCGCAGGACGGCGGCCTCGTCCGCCGGGCCGGCCTGCTGCCGCCGCACGGCGCCGGCGATCCGCTCGACGGTCAGCTCACCGCTGAGCAGCTCCGTCAGCGGCAGCTCCACCCCGAAGGCGGCGCGCACCCGGACGGCGATCCGGGTGGCCTGCAGCGAGTGGCCACCGATCGTGAACAGGTCGTCCGTGACCGAGACGGCCGGCACGTCGAGCACCTCGCACCAGATGTCCGCCACCTGCCGCTCCACCGCGTCGCGCGGGGGCGTGCCGCCGTCGCCGGCGGCCCGCTCGGGCCGGGGCAGCGCCCTGCGGTCCAGTTTGCCGTTCGCTCCCGTGGGCAGCTCGTCCAGCCGGACGAAGGCGGACGGGATGAAGGCGGCGGGCAGGAGCCGGGCGCAGTGGGCCCGCAGTTCCGCGTCGGACGGAGCCCGGTCCCCGGCGGCGACCAGGTAGCCGACCAGGACCGTCTCGCCCGCCGCCTCCTGGACGTCCACCGCCGCATCGGTGACCGCGGGGTGCGCGCCGAGCACGGCCTCCACCTCGGCGGGCTCGACCCGGTGGCCGCGGATCTTCACCTGGTCGTCGAGGCGCCCGAGGAAGTCCAGAGTGCCGTCGGCCGACCAGCGGACCCGGTCCCCGGTCCGGTAGAGCCGCCCGCCCCCGGCGAACGGGTCGGGCACGAACCGCTCGGCGGTCAGCGCCGGGCGGCCCAGGTAGCCGCGGGCCACCTGCACGCCGCCGATGTGCAGTTCACCGGGCACGCCCGTCGGCACGGGGTTGCCGCGTCCGTCGAGCACGTACAGCCGGACCCCCGGTACGGGCGCGCCGATCGGCAGCCTGACCCCGCCGGTCGAGCCGGGCTCCACGGCGTGTGCGGTGACGTCGATCGCGGCCTCGGTCGGGCCGTAGAGGTTGTGCAGTTCCACGCCCGGCAGCAGGGAGTGGAACCGTTCCGCCAGCGCGGGCGGCAGTTCCTCGCCGCTGCAGACCACCCGGCGCAGCACGCCGGCACAGTGCGCTGCGCCCGGCTCCTCCAGGAAGCTGCGCAGCATGGAGGGCACGAAGTGGCAGACGGCGACCCGTTCGCGCCGGATGAGGTCGGCGAGGTAGGCGGGCTCGCGGTGGCCGTCCGGCCGGGCCAGCACCATGGTGCCGCCGGTGCTCAGCGGCCCGAACAGCTCCCAGCCCGAAACGTCGAAGCCGACCGGCGTCTTGTGCAGCACCGCCTCGTCGCGGGAGAGCAGGCCGCGCCGGATCATCCAGTCGATGCGGTTGACCACGCCCGCGTGTTCGTTCATCACGCCCTTGGGGCGGCCGCTGGTGCCGGAGGTGTGCAGGACGTACGCCAGGTTCTGCGGCCGTGCCGCGGCCGGCGGCCGGGTGGTGGGCATGCCGTCGGCCGTGCCGTCGTCGAGGCGGACGACGGTGGGCCCGCCGGCCGGGTCCGCCGCCTCCACCGCGCCGGCGAGCAGGCCGCCGGCCAGGCTCCCGGTGGTCAGGACGACCGCGGGCCGGACGTCGGCGAGCTGGGCCGCCAGCCGTTGCGCGGGATAGCCGGGGTCGAGGGGGAGGTAGCAGCCGCCGGCCTTGAGGACGCCGAGCAGCGCGGCGACCAGTTCCGGAGTACGGGGCAGGCAGACCGCGACCGGCCGGTCGGGCCCGGTGCCGAGCTCCTTCAGCAGCCACGCGATCTGGTTGGCCCGGGCCTCCAGGGCGCCGTAGGTGAGGGACTCGTGCTCGCCGACGACCGCCTCGGCGCCGGGCGTCCGCCCGGCGTGCTCCTCGAACGCCCGGTGCAGCAGGGCGGGGGGCGCACCGGCGCACTGCGCGCCGCTCACCTCGGACACGATCCGCCGCGCCTCGGTCCCGGGCATCACGGGCAGGTCGGCCGCCGCCGCGCCGGGCCGGCAGGGCGCGGCGTCCAGCACCGCGGCGAAGCCGTCCAGCATCCGGCGCACGGTGTCCTCGGCGAAGAGGTCCGCGGCGTAGACGGCGTGGCCGGTGAGGCGGCCGTCGGGCTGTTCGGTGAGGTGGACCGACAGCTCGAACTGGGCGCCCGGCGGAGGCAGCTCGAAGGGGTCGGCCGTCACGTCACCGGCCTGCCAGGGTGCGAGCGGCGTGTTCTGCAGGGTCAGCGCCGCGCGGACCAGGGGCGCCCGGCCGCCGGTCCGTTCGGCACCCGCCAGCCGCACGATCTCGTCGAAGGGAAACTCCTGGTGCGGGTAGACCGCGAGGCACAGCTCGCGGACCCGGCCGAGCAGTTCCCGGAAGGTCGGGGTGCCGGACAGGTCGACGCGCATCGGCAGGGTGTTGACGAACAGGCCCAGCGCCTCGGCGGTGCCCGGTCGCAGCCGGCCCGCGGCGGGCGTGCCGATCACCACGTCCTGCTGACCGGTCCACCGGGAGAGCACGGTCGCGAATCCGGCGAGCAGCACCATGTACTGCGTCGCCTTGCGGGCGGCCCCGTAGCTCTTGAGCCGGGCGGCCTGCTCGGCGCTCACCTCGAACGGCACCGCCGCGCCGCGCCAGGACTGGGTGCCGGGGTGCGGCACGTCCAGCGGAAGGTCCAGGGCCGTGGCGCCCGCCAGCCGGTCCGACCAGAAGGCCGCGGCGGAGTCGTCCCGGGCGTCCTGCCCCGGCCGGTGCGGCCGCACGGGCAGCACGAGGCTCTGCTCCTGCCGCCCGGCCAGGGCGTCGCGGTACGCCGATCCGAGTTCGCGCAGCAGCAGGCCCAGCGACCAGCCGTCCAGGATGATGTGGTGGGCGACCACGCCCAGGCACCAGTCGTCCCGGCCGAGCCGGATCAGGACCGCGCGCATCAGCGGTCCGCCCGCAAGGTCGAAGGGCTCGGCGGCCAGGTCGCCGATGACCTCGTGGCAGCGGCGCTCCCGGGCGGCCGCACCGTCCTCGCCGGACACGTCGACGACGGGGATCTCCAGGGGCCGCGGCGGGCGGGGCGCCACCAGCAGGGTTCCGTCGTCCGCCGTGGTGAAGGCGACCCGCAGACCCGGATGGCGGGCGACCAGGCCGCTCAGGCACGCGGCCATCAGGTCCGCGTCCACCGGTCCGCGCAGCCGCACCCCGCCCGGCATGTGGTACGCGCTGCCCGCGCCCATCTCGGCCAGCAGCCACATCCACTCCTGGGCGCGGGTGGCCCTGGCCGGCTCGTCGCCGTCGGCCAGCCAGACGGCGGGCGCGCTCCCGGCCGGGGCCCCGGCCGGCTCCTGCCGCCCGCCGGCCTCCCGGTCGAGGTCTTCGGTGGTCGTCCCGTCCAGCAGCCGTTCGACGGACACCTCGGCGCCGGTGAGCCGGTGCAGAGCGGCGGCCAGCCGGACGGCGCGCAGCGAGTCCAGGCCCAGCGTGACCAGCGGGGCGGCGGGGTCGAGCTCTTCGGCCGGCATGCCCAGCGCCGCAGCGACGGCCAGGGCGACCCGGGACCGCGTGGCCGGGAAACGGCGCTCAGCGGCGGTGACGGCGACCCGGTTCAGCCGGTCCGCGGCCCACAGTTCGCGGCAGGCGCTGCGGCGGATCTTGCCGCTGGTCGTCCGGGGGATCGTGCCCAGCCGGACCAGCACCACCTCGCGCAGGGCCAGGCCGTGTTCCGCGGCCACCGCCTCGCGCACGGCCGCCAGCACCGCCGGGCCGTCCTCGGCGGTGAAGCCGCGGGCGACCTCGTGCACCAGGACGACCTCTTCCACGCCGTCCTCGTCGGTCGGGAAGGCGGCCGCGCGCGCCGGCTGCAGCAGCGGGTGGGCGCGCTCGGCCGTCTGCTCGACGTCCTGCGGGTAGTGGTTCCGGCCCCGGACCACCATCAGGTCCTTGATCCGGCCGGTGACGAACAGCTCGCCCCGGGACTCGAACCCCAGGTCCCCGGTGCGCAGGAAGGTGCGCCCCGGGTACTTGGCCAGCGTGGCGCCGAAGGTGCGGGCGCTCTCCTCCGGGCGCTCCCAGTACCCGGCCGCGACGGACGGGCCGCTGATCCACACCTCGCCCACGTCTCCGGCCGGGCAGGGGCGCCCGTCCGCCACCACCAGGACCAGGTCGTCGGCCTGCGGGGAACCGCAGCCCACCAGCGACAGCGCGGCCGTCTCCGCGGACGGCCCGGCGATCTCCGCACGGCCCCGCTCCAGCGCGTCGCGGCCGAGGCTCAGGACGCGCGGCGAGGCGCCGCCGCGCCCGCCGCCGGTGGCGAACAGCGTGGTCTCGGCCAGCCCGTAGCAGGGGTGGAAGGCGGAGGGGCGGAAACCCGAGGCCGCGAAGGCCCCGGCGAACTGCTCCATGGTGGACGCCCGGACCGGCTCCGCTCCCATCATCGCGTGCTGCCAGCTGCTCAGGTCGAGACCGGCCCGCTCCTCCTCGCCGATGCGGCGCACGCACTCCAGGTAGGCGAAGTCCGGTGCGGCGGAGACGGTGGCCCTGGTCCGGCTGATCGCCTCCAGCCAGCGGAGCGGCGAGCGCAGGAAGCTCATCGGGGACATCAGGACGCCGGGGAAGCCGGCGTAGAGGGGCTGCAGAATGCCGCCGATCAGGCCCATGTCGTGGTACGGGGGCAGCCAGCTGACGCCGCGCGTGTCCGGGCCGGCACCGATCGCGCGGCTGATGGCCGCGGAGTTGTGCACCAGGTTGTCGTGCCGGACCATCACCCCCTTGGGCCTGCCGGTGGAGCCCGAGGTGTACTGCAGGAACGCCAGCGCGCCGGGCCGGGGGCCGGGGCCCTTCCAGTCACCGGCGGAAGCGGCCGGCAGCTCGTCGGTGATCAGCCAGTCGGGGAAGGCGGTGGCGGCCAGCTCCGGATAGCTCTCGCCCAGGGCCGTCGCGGTCGCGCGGTCGCCGAGGGCCAGCACCGCGCCGGAGTCGGTGGCCGCGGCGAGCACCATGTTCATGCCGTGCCGCCCGGCCGGCACGTGCACCGGCACGGCGATCGCCCCGGCGTACAGGCAGCCGAGGAATCCCACGACGTAGTCGGTGCCCGGCGGGTAGAGCAGCAGGACCCGCTCGCCCGCCGGCTGCCGGGCGGCCAGCGCGGCGGCGACCGCCCGGGCCCGGCGGTCGAGCTCCGCGTAGCTCAGGACGAGTTCGCCGGAGTCGGTGAGGAACTCGAAGGCGGTCCGGTCCGGTGTGCCGTCCGCGCGGTCGCGCAGGATCTCGACGAGCGTCCCGCCACGGGGACGGAGCGGTGTGTGCACCGTGATGCTCCTGGGGTTTCTGCGGCCGTACGCCGTGACCGGCGGCCGGCGGGAGGGGGAGGGGC
>NZ_JBPQTW010000289.1:0-7078 GCF_051386535.1 Streptomyces sp. URMC 127 | reverse complement strand
CCCTGACGCCCGGACGCGGGCCCAGCACCCGCAGGAACAACCGACGGGGCCCCCGCCCCGCGCCCCCGCCTTTGCCTGTTGTGTAAGAAGCGCTTGCCCGGGCCGCTGGCAGGGTCGCCGTTTCCGCTGGAACCGCCGGGCGGAACCGTCCACGGAAGTCCGCGGACGGCCCGCTGAGACCGGCCAGGGTGGCTCCCTTCCTGGCTCCCCGGGGGCAGAGATCAGATCACCTCTTACGCGACTTGTTCAGCTGCGCCCGTTGTTCCTTCAGCTCCTTCAGCTTCCGATTGATCTGACCGCGTTCGGTCCACTCGCCAGGATGCTCCCAGCACCGGGACGTCCCGGGCGAGACCGCCCGCTGACACCGCTTGCCGGCCTTGGTCCGAGCCCCGCACTTCTGCGAAACCTTCGCCACCGTCATCCGCCTCCCCTGCGTGTTCGGGTACCGCCCTCATGTTCGGGCACGGCGCCGACTCTTCATCGGGGGCTGGGCAGTGGGCAGGGCGCACATAGGGCGGAGCGGGGGCACGGGGGGCTTCCCGGCGTGGCTGTGCGCAACGATCGGCGCCGTGGCGGATGCTGCTGCCTGCCAGGCGATCAGCGGATCTGCGTCTGCCTGGAGACGCAGACGGAAGCTCGCAGTTGGCCTGACAGAGGACGCACGTACGGACTGCTGCGGGAACCGGTGGCCCGCGCATGGTCCTGATCGAGCTGCCGCGGGGCGCTCGCGAATAGCCCGAGGGCGGGCTATGAGGCATGCAGGCGGGATGGTATGGGCTCGTAGGTGATAGATGGTGCGCTTTGCCGGAACCGGCGAAGTTGGTCAAAAACTAAGGTGAGCGTGAAAAGATGCCCAGGTCAGGAACACTGCTCCCCGCGCACGCGGGGATGACCCCTCTGCGAACCCAACCCGGTACGGCTCTAGGTCCTGCTCCCCGCGCACGCGGGGATGGCCCCAGGGCGGCCACGGTGTCGTCGCTGGTGGCGGGCTGCTCCCCGCGTACGTGGGGATGGGCCCCCACCTCTTAAGAGGTGAGTTCTAGGGTAAGAGTGATTCCTGCACACGCGGAGATGAGCCTAGGGGGAGAGCTGTGGCACGAGGCGCTGCACGGATCCCCGCGCACGCGGCGGTGGACCCGTGCCCCAAGGGCCAGGCACCCCGGGCTGACTCTTGCGTACGCGGGGACGAACCTCGCGGATGTGCCCTGCACGGTTCAGTGAACCGCTGTTCTCCGTGGGCGCGGAGATGGGCGCCTGGGCGAACGATGGAGGGTCTCTGCATGGGGCGGCTTCCTGTTCCACTTCCTGGCCGAGTAACGGAGAGGAAGTGAGCCCCCTGGCAGATGTGAACCCTCGTGGCACTTACCTGAGGATCGTTGAAAGTCTTCGGGAAGGTCTTACCGGTACTGCTGAGCAAGAGCTCCTGCCATCAGAGGCGGCACTGATGGGTGAGTACGGCGTCTCTCGGACTACTATCCGCCGGGCGCTGCGCGTTCTCGCTGCGGAAGGACTGATTGAGTCTCTCCCCGGTATCGGTTGGCGTCGACGTACCGCTAGGGCGACACTGCCGCTCGTCGAGCAGATGCGCTCGGAGCTTGCTGCAGGTGGATTCGAGGTCGGCGGCACTTTCCACTCCGAGGCTGCCCTGTGCGAGCAGTTCGGTTTCTCTCGCACGGCAGTCCGGAAAGCGCTGGGTCAGCTGGAGGGCGAAGGTCTCCTCGAACCTGTTCATGGGAAGGGGAGGATCGTGAAGGCCCTCCCGCCGGCGAGCGGCACCCCGTAGGGTCCCTGTACATGGAACTCATTGCCTGGGCGCACGAGCTGGCCAAGTCGCTGCTGGCCGAGCCGCTACCTCGTCGTTGGGCCCACTCCTGTGGCGTGCAGGAGCGGGCTCGGAGCCTCGCTCCCGTGCTCGGCGACGACGCGACCCTTCTCGAAGCTGCCGCCGTGCTCCATGACATCGGCTATTCGCCACGGCTCGTCGACACCGGTTTCCATCCCCTCGACGGAGCCCGGTTCCTCCGCAACGTCGAGCACGCTGACGAGCGCATCGTGAGCCTCGTCGCCCACCACTCCTGTGCGCTCCTGGAGGCCGAGGAACGGGGGCTGCGGCAGGCCTTGGAGGAGGAGTTCTCGCTGGAGCAGCCGCAGCTCGTGGACGCGTTGCTCTACTGCGACATGAACACCACGCCCGACGGAGAACCGACGAACCCCACCGATCGTGTCGCCGAGATCGTTGGTCGGTACGGCCCGGACAGCGTCGTCGGGCGCTTCATCCGGCGAGCCGAGTCCGAGATCCAGGCAGCCAGCGCACGCGTCAACGGCAGGCTCGCCGCCGCCGGCCTTCGTCACCCGATGTAGGGTTGCGTCCGGCTGGTGTCAAGGCCGTGATCGATACGGAGGCGCATGGAGGGGTGGATGTCCAGGTCGTCCAGGTCGTCAAGTGATACCCAACGGACTTCCTTGGACTCGCTGCTCGTACGCAGTGCCCCACCGACCGGTCGGGCGCGGAAGCAGATAGAGAACTGCTGACGGACCTCGCCGTCGTCATAAGCCATGACGTGGCCAGGGTCCGTGTAGAGGCCGCTGACGTCCATGACTTCGACGCGAATGCCGGTTTCCTCCTCGACTTCGCGCACGACCGTGTCCTTGATGGACTCGCCGATTTCGTGGCCCCCGCCAGGAAGGGCCCACAGGTTGTTGTCGGTCTTGTGAATGAGCAGTACGTCTTGGGCATCGTTGCGTACCACTGCAGTGACAGAGGGGACGACGGAGTTGGCCGTCGGCGCCATCGGGTCATGGAAGTAGTCGGTTCGGCTCATGCCGCAGCTCCCAGATCATGAGGGCTGCGGATCGTCCGGGCCCCCTGCCAAACACGTTCGATGCTCTCCGCGTAGGAGTCGAACAACTCGCCACCCGGCACGCGGGTCAGGTGTAGCACCGGAGCGAGGTAGGCGCCGACGCCGTAGATGTGCCCGTTGGCGAGCAACTCGTCGTCGGAGCGGTACAGCGAGTTGTACAAGGTCGTCGAGTGCAGTCGGAATTCGACGCCCGGTAAGCCGAACAAGGGCGAGTAGTTCACCAGCGCGTTCCTCACCTTGCTGGCCATGCCGGAACCGATTCCCTCGTCGTGCCCCCGCTGCTCGACAGCCTGGCATCCAGGCTCCCCAAGCATGAAGCGAACGGGCACCCCGTCTGCTGATTTTTCTCGTACGACCTTGAAGAACATTGGGTCCTCGCTCAGCCAGAAGCCTGAGTATGCGAGGACGTCGAAAGCCTCCGTCGCCTTGGCATAGAGCTCAGGCCAGAGCTCCCGTGGCACAACCGCGCGGTGCGGATAAAGCCTGATCAGCTCAGCTTGCCCGGCCTCCCGTACCTCGCCTGCAGTCCGTTCCTCTGGCCAGAGGTACGAGATGTCACGCCCAAGCAGGTTGGCCAAGGCGTACTGGTGGCGCCGGTAGGGCTTCCTCTTGGAGTTGTTGATCCACCGGTCGACCGTCTTCGGGTCTACCCCGATCCGTGCAGCGACTTCATCATCCGTCATGCCGCGGGCCACGATGGCGCTGCGGAGGCGTTCGTTCGCCATGCCGCACTCCCTCGATGGGGACGTCCTGGGACGACTTGAACGGTACTGAGATGTCCGTCAAGTCGTCCAGGGGATCGGTAACTTGTCTCGGTTCCGGGCGAGATGCTCATCACCAAGCAAGACGGCAACCTCTCGAAACCGGCTCCGGCGTAGGGCTTGACGACACGAGAAGGACGCCTCCACAGTGAGATACATGTAGTACATGTCTCGCTCGCTGGGAGGCATGAGAAAGCCCCGCCGTGTCGGTTCCGGAGGTGCGGTCACACCGTCCGGTCCCAGGCGGGGCCTCCCCACATCAGTCCTGGCTAAGGAGTGCTGATGCTCAACCAGCGTACGCCCCTGCCCCGGAGCGAGTCCGCTCCGGTGGCCGCCGATCTCCAGGTGGTCTTAAGTAAGGTGGCCAGCTTCCTGGAGATGTTCCCCGGGCTGCCGGCGCCGTCGTTGACGGTGCACGCCGACAGCTTCGTCCTGCAGTTCGCGTTCCTGCCGCCCGACGTGCAGTTCCCGTCCGTGGCGCGCGTGGCCAAGGCGCTCGGTACGGCGCCGCACCTCAAGCAGATGTCCGACGGGCACTGGCACTTCGTCGCCCGCGGCCACCGGCAGGGCCTCGACGTGACCGTCTTCGCCTCCGTATCCCTGGCCACCGACGAGGACCGCGTCGGCGAGGCGGTCGCGTGATGCCCGCCGCGCCCGGATACGACCGTCGCCCGGTGTGCCGGACCACGCCGTGCCCCCGCTGCGCCCGGTCGGTGCAGGTCTCGCGGTGCCGGACGGCGGCGCGGGAGCTGTGCGGGGCCTGCGGGTACGAGTTCTCCCCGCGGTGGCGGGCCGAACGGGCGGGGGTGCTGCGGTGAGGTGCAGGACCACCATCGTCCGCGGCTCGTCCCGGCCCCATCTGCGTCTGGCCAAGGGGCCGTGGGTGTCGCCGCACCGCCTGCCCCCGGGCGGACGGCAGGTCCTCGGTGCGGACCTCGGGGTCGTCGACCACGCGGCATGTGCCGGAGAAGAGCCCGAGTTGTTCTTCCACGGCGATCCCGGTGCCATCGCGCTGGCGAAGCGCATCTGCGGCCGGTGCCCGGTCCGGGAGGCCTGCCTGGCCCGTTCGATCGCCAACGACGAGAGGTACGGCGTGTTCGGCGGCCTGACCGCGGACGAGCGCCAGGAGCTGCAGGGCAGGAGGGCGGCGGCATGAGTACCCCCTTCCCGCCCCGTGAGCCGCTGCCCGGCGACCGTGCGCATGCCCCGGCCGTCTTCGACGCGTTCGGCAACCAGATCTTCCCGCCCCCATCCCCGATGCCGCAGGCCGGCCACAGGCATCACTGCGCGGTCTGCCGCTGCGACCACACCGCAGGGCACTCGCGCGAGGTCTCGCGACTGTCGCCCGGAGTGGCGGTGGCCCTGGGCGCCGGCGGTGTGCTGGTGACCGGTGTCGTCCTGGTCGCGCTCCTGCTGTCGGTCGCGGTCGTGGCCGCGTCCGTCGCGGTGGCCGCCCTGTCGCTGGCGGTCGTGGCCGTCGTCCTGCGCTCGCTCCTGAACAGCACGCAGGACCAGCGGCGCACTCGCCGCCGCTGACGCTCACTTCGCTCCCTCTCTTCCCTCTCTTCCCTTCCTCTGCTGCCGGGTTCTGCCCGGAGGGCTTGGTTCGTGCTGTCTGCGCGGACCCGGCAGCGCTCCCGATTCCTTTCGGAGGCTCTGTCCTCGTGTCCAAACTCGACGACCTCAGCAGCCGGTTCGCCGCGCTGCAGCAGAACCACGACGAGCTGATGGCCGCCGCCCGGACCGCCGTATCGGCGTACTGGGACGGCGACGAGCAGCCCATGGCCGCGCTCATCGACACCCTCGACGCCCTCGGCACGCTGCCGGAGTACGCGCCGCAGCTGACCGACCAGGCGCTCGACCTGCTGACCGCCGGTGGCGGCCGCGTGGTGGGGAGGCGGCTCGCGTGAGCGCCCGCACCCGCTGCCGCGTCTGCGGCTGGAGCCGCACCTACCGCAACCAGTACGCCGGCCGCCGCGCCACCCGCACTCACACCTGCCCGCCCCTCCCCGCAAAGGGATTGCCGCGATGACCAACCGCACGGAAGGACACCAGGGATGACCACCGAACTGTCCGACGTCGGCTTCACGGGCCTGAGGACGGCCGTGGCCAGGGCACTGCCGCACATGGCCACCGACTGGGCCGACTGGCCTTGGGGCGGGCTGCTGCTCGACCTCGACGGCACGCACCTCTACGCCGTAGCCACCGAACGCCACACCATGGCCATCGGCCGCGCCGAGGCCAGCCGTCCCACATCGCCGTGGCGCGCGCACATCGCGGCGGCCGATGCCCGTTCGCTGGGCCGCTTCCTGGAGGACACCGACCCGCGCGACACGGTCTTCGTGACCTACGAGGAATACGGGGACGAGGGCGCGCCCGAGGTACGCCTGCGCAGCCGGCACGCAACCCACACGGTTCCGCTCACCGACAACGACGACTTCCCCGGCTGGCGCGAGATCGCCACCAAGGCGCTCGAACAGCCGGCGGCCGACGAGCCAGTGTGCCTCACCCTGCACATGCTGCAGCGCTGGGCCGCCGTGGGGGAGAGGGCGACCTTCAGCCACCGCGGCGCCAACCGAGCCGTGGTCGTGACCGCCGACGACTTCCTCGGCCTCCACATGCCCTGCCGCACCCGCACCAGCCCCACACCCGCCCTGGACGACTGGCACCGAGCCATCACCAACACCCAGGAGAAACCCGGCATGCCCAACACCACCGGCCCGGCCGCACACCTGCGGGAACTGGCCGCCGACTTCCGTACCCGCACCGACGAGGCACGGGCACGGGCCCGCCGTGAACGGGAGGAACGCGAGCGGCAGGACATCGCATCCCGAGCGTCGGACTGCATGGCACGCCTCTTCCCGCAGACCCTCGGCCTGGTTCTGTCCCCGGAGGCCTGGGGCGGCTACCCCGGCGGCCAGGAGGACGCACGTCCCATGGCCGTCGCGCACCTGGGCGAGGGCATGTTCGTGACCTACGAGCGGCGCGCTACCTCGTCGGACGACCCGTGGGCGAGCTCGTACGACGTCGTGGTCCTGCTGCGCCCGTGCTCGTGCGGCAAGTACATCGAGAGCGTCATCGACAGCGACTACAGCCTCGCCCTGCTCCTCGCCGAAGCCGAGATCCTCACCGTGTGTGTGAATGACTGCACCCCGTCCGGCGAGCGCGAGGAAGGCTGATCACCGTGGCCATCCTGCCGCCGCCCACCGGAGACACCGTGATGGACCCCGTGATCCGCAGCGGCCGCTACCTCGCGGTCGGCACGATCAGCCCCCTGCACTTGCGCGGCTGCTGGCACGTGTGGACCACCGCCGGCACCTACATCGGCTACGCCACCGACCCCGGCCTGATCTCCCTGGTCATCGCCCGCCACGAGAACGGCCACACCCCGTAACACCCCGCTGCTCCCCGCCCGGCGCGGGCTCGGCGGCCGGCGCGCCGGGCGGGGAGCAGCGG
>NZ_JBPQTW010000288.1:0-7080 GCF_051386535.1 Streptomyces sp. URMC 127 | reverse complement strand
GCTCGCGTGTCCCCCTCCGCCCTGTCGTCCCCCTTCGCCCCCAGGGCCTCGATGCGGCCCACGACGATGAGGTGGTCACCGCCGGTGTGCACGGCGTGGATCTCGCAGTCGATCCAGGCGGATACGCCCGCCAGCAGGGGCGAGCCCGTTGCGGGTGAGGGGCTGTATCGCAGGCCCGCGAACTTGTCCGCGGCCCGCGCGCCGCTCACCGCGAAGCTCCGGCAGAGTGCTTCCTGCCCGGCGCCCAGGATGTTGACGCAGAAGACGCCGGCGCGGGCGATGCGCGGCCATGTCGTGGACGTACGGCCCACCATGAAGACCACGAGCGGTGGTTCGAGGGAGAGGGAGGCGAAGGACTGGCAGGCGAAGCCGGCGGGGGGCTCGCCGCCGGCTCCGGGCGCCGTGATCACGGTGACGCCGCTGGCGAACCGGCCGAGCACGCGCCGCAGCTCTCCCGGCGCCGGCGGAGGGTGTTCGTCCGCGCGGACGGCCCTCAGCGCCGGACGGGGCATGGGGCCCGGAGGCCGCGCCCCGGGGGCCGGTGGGCCGGCGGGGCTCAGATAGCGGACGGCTAGGGCGGCCATGCCTGCGTGTCCCATCATGAATCCATTGAAGGTGATGGAACGTCAGCTTTGAAGTGCGCCGGATGCCGCGGACGCCGCGGAGCCTTCGGCGCGGCGTCCTAGCGCCCGCGGTAGAAGGGGCTGCGGTGTTCGAGGAAGCTCTTGACGCCCTCCTGCGCGTCCTCCGTCGTCATGTTGATCTCCTGGGCGGCGGCCTCCGCCGCGAACGCTGTCATACGGTCGCTGTCCAGCGAGGCGTTGACCAGTTGCTTGGTGAGGGCGAGCGCCCGCGTCGGCCCGGTGGCCAGGCGCTCCGCCCACGACCGGGCCGTCGCCGCCAGTCCCGCCCCGGCCACGACGCGGTTGACCAGCCCCATCCGCTCCGCCTCGGCGGCGGTGAGGGCGTCGCCGAAGAACATCAGCTCCTTCGCCCGCTGCGGCCCCACCAGCCGCGGCAGGAGGTACGCGCCGCCGCCGTCGGGGACCAGGCCGCGGCGGACGAACACCTCGACGAACGTGGCGGATTCGGCGGCCAGGACCAGGTCGCAGGCCAGTGCGAGGTGGGCGCCCAGCCCGGCGGCGGTGCCGTTCACGGCGGCGATCACGGGTTTCTCGCAGTCCAGCACCGCGGCGATCAGCCGTTGCGCGCCCCGGCGGATCGTACGGGCCACGTCGCCGGGCAGCCGTCCCGAGGCGACGGAGGCGGCCGACACGCCCGGGACGGCAGGGTCCATTGCGCTCGAAGGGGTGGCGCGCAGGTCGGCCCCGGCGCAGAACGCGGCGCCCGTGGCGGTGATGACGACGGCCCTGACGGCCGGGTCGGCGGACGCGCCGGACAATGCGGAAATCAGGCATTCGCGCTGCTCAGGAGCGATGGCGTTCATGACTTCGGGCCGGTTGAGCGTGATCCACGAGACCCCGTTGTCAGTGGTGGCGAGTATCACTGAGTCATCGGGACCGCCGCGCTCGAGCGGGTTGTCCCGCGCTTTGTCACGGGGGGAGAGGGACATGGGGGTTCTCCGGCTTCTACGCGCTGCCGCGCGCTGTTCAGTGGCAGAAGGCGAGCGCGTCCAGCGCCACGGCGCCCTGGCCGCGCTCCAGCACCACCAGAGGGTTGATGTCGAGCTCGGCGAGCGCCCCGCCCAGCTCAAGGGACATGCGCTGGACGCGCAGGACGGTCTCCACGAGCGCGTCCACGTCGGCCGGGGGCGCCCCCCGGACGCCGTCGAGCAGGGCGCGCCCGCGCAGCTGCCCGAGCATCGCCCGCGCGTGGTTCTCCCCGAAGGGCGGCACGGCGACGGCCGTGTCGTGCAGGACCTCCACGAGCGCCCCGCCCAGCCCGACGGTCACCGTCGGGCCGAAGAGCCGGTCGGGCGAGATGCCGACGACCATCTCCACCCCGCGTCCCACGAGCTGGCAGACGAGGATGCCGTCCAGCGGCAGCCCCTCGTAGCGGGCGATGTCGGTGAGCTCGCGGTAGGCGTCGCGGACCTGGCTGGCCGAGGTCAGGCCGATCTTGACCAGGCCCAGTTCGGTCTTGTGGGCGAGTTGCGGCCCCGAGGCCTTCATCACCACGGGATAGCCCACGAGCCCCGCGGCCCGCACGGCGGCGGCCGCGCTGGTCACCAGCTGATCGCGCGGCACGCGTATGCCGTACGCGCGCAGCAGCTGCTTGGCCGCGTGCTCGCTGAGCTGCTCGCCCGGGCGCATGAGCTCCTGCGCCTTGCGGGCCGAGGGGGACGGGGTGCGGGGCGCGGTGTCGAAGGGAGAGCTGTAGGTGTCGGTGAAGCGGTGGTGATCGAGGTAGGCGCGTACGGCGGTGATGCAGTTGGAGAAGGTGCGGAAGGTGGCCACGCGCGAGGAGCCGAGCAGGGTGGTGCGGTAGGCGTCCTCGGTGCCGTCCGGGGAGCCCCAGACCACGCAGACCAGCTTGTCCGTGCGCTCCGCCGCGGCGACGAGGTCGTGGACGAGCCGGTCGCTCATGGGCGGGAAGGGCCCGGGGACGGGGCAGATGAGGATGCCCACGGAGGGGTCGTTCAGCAGCGCGTCGATGATCTTGCGGCCGCGCTCGTCTCCGACGGGGTGGCCGCCGCAGTCGACGGGGTTGGCGACGCTCAGGTACTGCGGTATCCACTGGTGGAGCTCGGCCTGTTTCGCGGCGGAGAGGGCCGGGAGCGCGAGGCCGGCGGCCGCGGCCAGGTCGGCGAAGTGGGCTCCGGTGCCGCCCGAGATCGAATAGACGGCGACGCCGGGGGCCCGGGGCGGCCGGGCGCGGGCGAGCAGGGCCGCGGTGTCCTGCAGCTCGTCCAGGCCGTCGACGCGGATCACGCCGAACTGCCGCATGGCGGCGTCCACCACGTCGTCCGCGCCGGTCAGCTTGCCGGTGTGGGAGGCGGCGGAGCGGGCGCCGGCCTCGGTGCGGCCGACCTTGACGGCGACGACGGGCACTTTGTGCCGGGCGGCCCGGTCGGCGGCGAGCAGGAACGACCGGCCGTCCTTGAGCCCTTCCACATACGCGGCGATCGCCCCGACCTCGGGCCGGGTGGCGAAGTAGGAGATGAAGTCGGCGCACTCCAGGTCCGCTTCGTTGCCGGTCGGGGCCCAGTGGGAGAGCCGGATGCCGAGCTCCTGGAGGGCGAAGACCGGCCGGCCCTGGTGGCCTGACTGGGTGATCAGCGCGATGGCGGGGCCGTCGAGGTCCTCGCGGAAGTGCTCGAAGGCGTTGAGGTTGGTGTTCGGGCCGAGGAGGCGGACGCCGGAGCGCCGGGCGGCGTTCGCGAGGACGGCCTGGGCGGCGGCGCCCGTCGGCCCGGTCTCGGCGAAGCCGCCGGCGAAGGCCACGGCGAAGGCGGCCTTGGAGCCTTCGAGCTCTTCCAGCACGGGAAGCGGGTCGCCCACGAGGAGGACGGCGAGGTCGACGCGTTCGGGCAGCTCGCGGACGGAGGGGTAACAAGGCAGCCCGAAGACGGAGGTACGGGTGGGGTGCACGGGGTGCAGGCGGGCGCCGACGCGTTCGGACCAGGCGAGGAGCTGCCGGGTGATGCCCGCGTTGGGGCGGCCCTCGGCGTCCGAGGCGCCGACGACCGCGACGGTCTCGGGGCGGAAGAGCCGGTCCAGGTCGGGGATGTCCGAGCGCAGCGGCCTGCCGCTGACGTCCGTGTCCTCGACGCCGTCGGCCTGGCCGTGGACGGCGGGGCCCGGACGCTCGCCGCAGGCCACCACGCGGGCCGGACGGGAGGTGGTGGTGAGGGTGCCGTGAGTCGATCCAAGCATCGTGTCTCGTCCACTCCTGCTCAAGGGCCGACAAGCTGACGTATAGTCAGGCTACAGATCTGACGTTCTGTCAGGAATGGCGCTGCGGGCAAACAAGCTGTGGGCAAACAAGCTGGAGACGAACAAACGGAGGGCCGGGACCGGCTGATTCCCGGAAAGCGGCCGGGAGATGCAAGGGGGTTGAGGCATTGCATGCGAATCGGCCGCCCGCGCCGGCCGGGCAGCGAACCGACGTTCCGGAGACCGACGCCTTCACCCGTCCGTACTGGGAGGCGGCGGGCCGCGGGCGGCTGCTCCTGCGGCGTTGCCGCGCCGCCGGCTGCGGGCGGGCGCACCACTATCCCCGGGAGTTCTGCCCGCGCTGCTGGAGCGAGGACGTGGTGTGGGAGGCGGCGAGCGGCCGGGCCGTGCTCTACACCTGGTCAGTGGTCCACGTGAACGACCTGCCGCCCTTCAGCGGGCGGCTGCCCTACACGGCGGCCGTGGTGGACCTCGCCGAGGGGCCGCGGATGATGACCGAAATAGTCGGCTGCGAAGAGGGCGCACTGCGCATCGGCATGCCCCTCGCCGTCAGCTTCCGGAAGCTGGAAGGGGTGCTGCCGGAGGGATGGCAGGCCCCCCTCTTCGTGCCGGTCTTCAGGCCCGCTCCGCCGCCCGCTCAGGGCCAGAGCAGCCCGGTCGTCCAGCCGCCTTCCGCGGACGGGCTGCGGCGGTAGGTCAGGCGGACATGCCGGCGCCGGGCGTCGCCCTGGAAGAACTCGGCCTCCTGCGCCTTGAGGACGTACAGCGTCCAGGAGGGGACGGGGGCGTCCGGCTCGCGGCGGGCGCGCTCCCAGGCCGCATCGGAGGCCCGCTCCAGCTCCTCGTACGAGGAGAGCGCCTCGCTCTGCCGGCCCACGAGCGCCGCCGCCAGCGCGCCCGGGGACCGCGCGGCCAGGTCCGCCCGGCTCTCCTCGGCGCCCATGGCCGTCACCGTGCCCTGGATGCGCACCTGGCGGCCGACCGCGGGCCAGTAGAAGCCCAGCGCCGCCTGCGGGCGTACGGCCAGCTCGCGGCCCTTGCGGCTCGTGCGGTGAGTGGCGAAGTGCCAGCCGCGCTCGTCGGCGTCGTGGAGCATCAGGGTCCGCACGGAGGGGCGGCCGGTCGCGTCCGCGGTGGCGAGCGTCATCGTGTGCGGCTCCGGGGAGCCGGCGGCGGCCGCCTCCGTCAGCCACTGACGGAAGAGGGGCAGCGGGTCGGCGGGGGCGGTGGCGGGGTCGAAGTGCGGCAGCTCCGTGTCCCACACGGGCAGGGAGCGCAGGAGGGCGTGGAAGTCCTGCCCCCGGGTGTCGTCCAGTGCGTCGCTCATGGGTCCATCCAACCCGTTCACGGGCCGTCCGCTCCGGAGCGGTAGCGGTCACGTACGGCCTTGCGGCCCGCTGCCGGCGTGCGGCCAGGAGCGGGGCGTGTCCAGCGCCGTGTCCAGGGCCGTGTCCAGGGCCGTGTCCAGGGCTGTGTTCAGTCGCGCGCGAGGACCAGTGTTCCGGCGGAGCAGAACCAGCCGCCCGTGCCCGAGGCGACGGCGATCCTCGGGAGCTGCCCGTCCGGTCTGCGG
The DNA here is from genome assembly GCF_051386535.1 of Streptomyces sp. URMC 127. Taxonomy (NCBI): domain Bacteria; kingdom Bacillati; phylum Actinomycetota; class Actinomycetes; order Kitasatosporales; family Streptomycetaceae; genus Streptomyces; species Streptomyces sp. URMC 127. The sequence continues at coordinate 1,650 of NZ_JBPQTW010000288.1, read as the reverse complement.
ACCTGGCGGCCCTCCTCGGCCTCGCCGCGCAGTTGCCGTACGGCCTCGACGACGAGGAACAGGCCGCGCATCCCGGGGTGGCAGGCGGAGAGGCCGCCGCCGTCGGTGTTGACCGGCAGGTCGCCGCCGACGGTCAGCCTGCCGTGTTCCGCGAAGGCGCCGCCCTCGCCCTTGGCGCAGAAACCGAGGTCCTCCAGGGTCACCAGCGTCATGTACGTGAAGGCGTCGTACAGCTCGGCGACGTCCACCTCCGCCGGGGTGATCCCCGCGCGCTGGAAGGCCAGCCGCCCGGAGCGCGCGGCGGGGGAGACGGTGAAGTCCTCCCACTGCGACATCGCCGTGTGGGAGACCGCCGTGCCCGCGCCCAGCACCCACACCGGCGGGCGGGCGGCGTCCGCGGCGTACTCCTCGCCCGCGAGCAGCACGGCGCAGCCGCCGTCGGAGCGGATGCAGCACTGGAGCCGGGTGAACGGGTCGGCGATCACCGGGCCGCCCAGGACGTCGTCCACGGTGACCGGGTCGCGGTACATGGCATGCGGATTGTGCCGGGCGTTGGCGCGCGCCTGAACGGCGATGCCGGCGAGCTGCTCAAGGGTGGTGCCGTACTCGTGCATGTGGCGGCGGGCGGCCATGGCGTACTTGGCGATGAGCGTGTGCCCGTACGGCGCTTCGAACTGGAGCGGGCCGCGCGCGCCGAGGGAGAGCCCGGCGGTGCGGCGGCCGGCCTTGAGGTCGGCGCGGGCGGTGGAGCCGTAGACCAGGAGGACGGCGTTCGCGTGGCCCGCTGCGATGGCGTCGGCGGCGTGGGCCGCCATGACCTCCCAGGTCGCGCCGCCGACGGAGGTGGAGTCGGCCCATGCGGGGCGCAGCCCGAGGTGGTCGGCGATCTCCATGGGGGCCAGGGTGCCCAGCCCGGCGGAGGCCAGGCCGTCTACGGAGGCCTTGGCGAGCCCCGAGTCGGCGAGGGCGCGCCGGGCCGCCTGCGCGTGCAGGTCGTAGGGCGTGGCGGAGTCGACCCGCCCGCAGTCCGAGAGCGCGACTCCGACGACGGCGACCCTGCGTGTGCGGTGGACAGCTGCCATGAACTGACGCTACATCAGATCCGGTCTGGGAAAGCGTGCTTGCGGCACTTACGATGACGCCCCGTCAGATTCGGAAGGTGATGCCCGTGGACACCGCATTCACCGAGGAGCAGGGCGAGATCCGGCGCACCCTGCGCGAGCTGCTGCTCAAGCGCTGCGGACCGGAGGAGCTCCGGGCCGCCACCCGGACCCCGGCCGGTTACGACGAGCCGCTGTGGCGGCAGCTCGCCGGTCAGCTGGGGCTGGCCGGGCTGGCCGTCGAGCGGCGGCACGGAGGCGTGGGCTGCGGCCCCACGGAGCTCGCCCTGGCCTGCGAGGAGACCGGCCGGGTCCTGTTGCCGTCCCCGCTGCTCGCCACGGCCGGCCTCGTGGCCCCCCTGATCGCCGCCGCGGGCACGCCCGCGCAGCAGGCGGAGCTGCTGCCCCGCATCGCCTCCGGAGACTTAACGGGCGCGCTCGTACTGCCCTGCGCCTCGCTCCCCGCCGCGCTCGGCCTCCTCGGACCTCCGGCAGCCGCCTGGGCCGGGGGCGGGAGGGCCGGCGGCATCCAGGCGCGGCAGACGGGAGC
>NZ_JBPQTW010000287.1:0-7096 GCF_051386535.1 Streptomyces sp. URMC 127 | reverse complement strand
GCCCTCCCCTCCCTACGCAGCCGGACCGAGCGTACCCAACCGGCGGACCCTCCCGGTCAGAGCAGTAGGCGGAGCTGGGTGTGGGGAACGTCTACATCGGAGGAAGTCCATGCCGCGGCGGCCGACGAAGGCCCGGTGGAGTGCGGTGTGGGGTCGCCGAATCACCTCGGGTTACGGCCCGGCGTTAGCGAAAGGCTTGCATGGCGGCTGTTCCTGCGCTCCGGCTGCATGTGGAGCTGCACGGCCTCGGTGCGCGCCGGGCACGAAGCCTGCGGCGCGTTTCGAAAATGCGCGCGATGGTGAGCTTGTTGTAGTACTACTCCTGGGGAGACATGGAGACGCGTTCCACTCTCACTTGGAGTCATCGATGGCAGTTCACCGTGTCGTACCCAACATTCAGTCGGAGGCCGCGCAGGAGAGCCGGGAGTTCTACGGCCTGCTGGGATTTGAGGAAGTCATGAACCACGGCTGGATCATGACACTCGCCTCCCCGTCCGCTCCGGCAGCACAGATCAGCGTCATGACCAGCGATAAGACCGCGCCTGTCAGTCCCGACATGAGCGTTGAGGTGGACGACGTGGACGCAGCTTATGCGGTCATGCGGGAGAGCGGTGCGGAGATCATTCACCCTTTGCAGGACGAAGAGTGGGGCGTGCGGCGGTTCTTCGTGCGCGACCCTAGCGGACAGGTCGTCAACGTACTGAGCCACCGCTGACGGCCTCCCCGCAGCCGTGATCAGCGCCATTCGTTGCTCCCCCTGAAGAGGGCGGTGGCTCGCAAGCCATGGTGAGCCTCTCAATAATGGGTGGCCTTCGCCCGGTGTCTCTTCGGACGAGGCGGGTGCCGTATTCCACGGCGTGGTGCTCGCGCCCTGCAGCTGGATGTCAGTTGGCCGTTGTGAGGGCGTCCAGGTGCCGTCGCAGTACCTGCCGGAGCAGCTTCGGCGGATAGTGGTCCGGTAGCAGCGTTGCCTGGAGGGTGAGTCCGTCGAGAACTGCGGCCAGTCGAGTGCTTTCCAGTTCGACGTCCGCACTGCCCGGAAGCCCGCCGGCGCGCTGGGCTTCATGCAGCACTCGCGTCAGGAGGGTGTGCAGGTTGGCCTGCATTTCGGCGGCGCAGGGCCGCAATTCGGGGCGGGTGAGTGCTGCGCTGGTGAAGGCGAGCCAGAGTGCGGATTCCTGGCGGCGAACCTCGTCCAGGGGGAGGAATTCGGCCAGGAGCCCTTCCGTTCCGGCGCGGCGGTCGGCGCGGTCGGCGCGGCTGTCAGGTGCCAGGAGTCGCTCGGCGTGGGTGCGGATGCGCTCGTCGATGCGCCGGCTCAGCTCCGTCATCGTGAAGGTCATCAGCTCGTCGTGGTCGGCGAAGTAGTGGCGGACCGAGCCGATGGCGAGTCCGGCTTCCTCGGCGACGTTGCGCAGCGACGCATGTTCCAGCCCATGGCGCGCTGCGACGGTCAGGACGGCCTGCGCCACTGCCCTGCGGCGGGCAACGGGATCGACGATCTTTGGCACGCCGCCTTTATAGCATGACCGAGCTATATTTGGGCACCGCCCTCGGCGCGGTACTCGGCGCGCTCCGTGGCGCGGCTGTTCGGCGGCCGGGATGCCCGTCGGCGATGCCCCGGGGGTAGAGTAGGTGAGCCGGAGCTCGCGAGCTCGGCGACCATGTGGCTTCCTGGCGGTGTCGGGACACCGTTCAGGATCGGGCTGCCGAGTCGCAGGCCTGCGCCGCGAACTCGCTGGCCGCACCCGTCTTCTGCGACCTCTCCCCGATCATGCCGCGCGTCCGCTCGCTCGGCCGACTGGTATTCACTCCGTCCCCGCGCTCGGCACCACTCTCCGACTGAACTCGGAGGCGTCCGAGCCTACGGACGCCAGCGACCCATGGAGGATCCTCTGCACCGCCAGCCAGAGGCTCACCGTCAACCGGTGCCCTGCGCACGGCGGCTTCCAGTTCGACCGGAACCATCGGGCCTGCGCCGCCCCTGGCCAGGCGCGTTCCGGCATGTGCAGGCCGAATCAGTTGTCACCCGAACTTCACCGCGTGAGCCACGGTGAGAGTGGGATTGGGAGGCCACGTGCCTCCGCGGGCGTTGACCGTGGCGATGACTCCTTCCGCACGGCAATCGTCGAACTTGTAGATGCTCGCCACGGTGTCCGTACGATTGCTGATGTCCTTCGCTCCGCCACCGGACAGCGTGCGGCACGCGTTGTCCGGGTTCAGCAAAGTGATGTGACCCATCCCGTCGGCCCTGGTGTACTCGAACTCACCACTCGCGGCCTGGGCGCTGGACGACATGGCGCAGCACAGCAGAAGTGCGACGCCGGCTGTCAATGCGGCCCTTGACCCTCTTCCGTTTCCTGTTCCTGATGTGTTGATCATCTGTCCGCCGTCCTCTCTCGGTTGAAGTGGCACATTTCAGGACAGCAGGAGATGTCAACATCATGTACCCATACAGCGCTATTCACCTGAAAGAGGGAAGTGCTGCCGCACCTCTCCGTCACGACAGGTGTCGTACGGCTGCCGGGATTTGCGATGCGGCGGATCGCCGATCGGCACCCCTCTACTGACCCCAGCCTGTCGCGGCGGCCGGCTGAACTCCGAGGGGATCTGCCAGCAGCACCACATGACCGGCCTCGGGGTCGAACCCGAGTACCGGATTCCCCCGGTCGCCCTCTCCGGTCATCAGCACGGGCCTGCCCAGCCGGTGTCCGATCGCGCCGAGGAAGCCGCACAGGACGTCCACTCCTTCCTGGCCCTGCAACTCCCGCAGGTCGACATCAAAGTCGATCTCGCCGACCGACATCGGCCAAAAGTTCACCTGCACATCCTTGGCAGGCCACACCTTCAGCAGGGCCGTGTCCGCGTCCGGGGAGCGTGACAGCACTTCGTGCGCTGAGGGCAGCGGCATCCGTACGCAGCCTTCCGAGTACTCCCATGTCCATCCGCTCGACCGGACCAAGTCGAACACCGCCTGCCAGTCGTCGACCGAGGCGCCGGACACGGACACATCCGGCAGTGCACCCATCAAGTCAGGGTCGAAGAAGTTCCTGACGTCGTCCCACAGCAGATCCGGCATGCCGCAATACTGCCCGTCGGCCCGCCCGATCGCAGGTCGATTCCTCCTCCGCTGCCGGGCGCCTTCCCGCGTCCGCACCGCACAGCACCGCCACCGCCCCGTACCACCGCCACCGCCCCGTACCTGGTGGTGGCAGCACCAGGACAATCGCCCTCCTGGTTGGTCCGGCGCGCGGGCCGCAGGATGGGGCTTGCCGCCGGCCATCCCGGTGCCGGCCGGTCATCCCCCCTCCAAGGAGCCTTCCATGAGCTACGCCACCCTCGCCGGACGGACCGCAGTCGTCACCGGAGCCGCCAGCGGCATGGGCGAGGCCACCGCTCGCCTGCTGGCCGCCGACGGAGCGCGTGTCGCGCTGCTGTCCCGTCGGCGCGACCGGCTCGACGAGCTGGCCGCGAAGATCGTCTCCGACGGCGGTCAGGCGCTGGTCGTGCCCGTGGACGTCACCGACCAGGCTTCCGTCGACGCGGCGGTCGACGCGGTTCACGAGGCGTACGGCCCCGCCGACCTCGTCGTCAACAACGCCGGCGTCATGCTGCCCAACCCGATCGCCGACGGCCGCGTCGACGAATGGTCCCGGATGATCGACACCAACATCACCGGTGCCCTGCGCATCATCCGCGCCTTCACCGCCGACCTCGTCGCCGCTGCCGCGGACGGCCGCACCGCCGACCTTGTCAACGTCTCGTCGATCGCCGCCCACCTGACGTTCCCCAACTACGCCGTCTACAGCGCCACCAAGGCCGCCCTCACCCACCTGTCGGCCATGCTGCGCACGGAGCTCGGTCCGCAGGACGTACGCGTCACCAACATCGAGCCGGGCATGACCGACACGGAGCTGGGCGGGCACATGGACAACGCGGCGCTCGCCGAGGAGCTGCGGGGGCTGCAGGAGGCGGTCGGCTCACTGTCGTCCGATGAGATCGCCGACGTCATCGGCTTCGTCACCAGCCGTCCCCGGCACGTGAACCTGCGTCAGGTGATGGTGCTGCCGACCCGCCAGGCGTAGCGTCCCGCGAGGGATCGGTCAGCGCCGGTAGCCAGAGGTTGCCTCCGTCCCGCGGTTCCCTGTGACGCGGTCGGCGCCCCTCCCAGCATCAAGCGGCATGCTCTTGCCGCCGTCGACGGCCACGAATCCGCCGCTCAGCGCTTCCCACCGTCAAAAGCCCAGGTCGATGTAATCGATGTCGTTGATAGCGACTTCCGAGAGTCCCAGGGCGCGTGCTCCACTGTCCTGGAAATAGACCTCTCTGAATCCCTCGGCGATGATTTTGCGCATCTCCCGGTCGCCGGCTCCCGCGTCACGCGCGTCGAACAGGCGCTGGGCGTACGCCGGGGGAAGGTGGACGGTCAGGCGGCGGAAACGCCCGTCGTCGGTGGTGCCGATCGGGGCGGTGTAGCCGAAACGTGCCCTGGTCTCGATGGTGATGCCGGTGGTGGTGGCGGCCTGCTTGCGCCGGCGTTTGCGGACCTGGGGCTGCCAGCGGGCCCGTACGGCAGCGTCGATCTTCGCGGCGATCTCCTTCGGCGGGTGTTTGCGCGCACCGCGGCGGTAGCGGTTGACGGAGTCGGCGGTGACGCCGAGCTCCGCCGCGACGGCCTTCGCGGTCTTCATCTGCTTGAGCAGGAACCCGATCTGGGCCTTGAGCGTCTTGGGCGGCTCCCGGGTGAAAGCCTCCCGGTCGGCCCGCTCGATGGCGTCCTCGATCTCCCCCACCGGTCAGCTCCCGTCCAGGAGCGGGCTGTGGCCCCAGCGCCGGGGAATCAGGCGGGCGTCGGCAGCCGGGGCGAGGTCCACGACCAGGCGCTCGCCGACACCGGAGACCGTGCTGGCGTCGGGGGTGAGATAGCCGAGGGCGCGCAGTTCACCGACTGCCTTGCGGAACGCTTCGCGGCCCTCGGCGGCCAGGCGCTGGTCGCGGGTGAGGGACGTCAGTTCGCTGATGGTGGGCTCCTGCCCGGGCGTGTAGCCGGTGGCAAGTTCGGCCAGAACGCCGCGGGCACGCCAGGTCAGGCGCATGTCCCGCATCGCCCGCGCGAACAGCACGGGGTCGTGGGCGGGCGGGGTGGTGGGCACAGGCCACTGCGGGGCCGTGTCGGTGGTGCTCACGGGTACGACTCCTTCGGTACGGGTCAGGTCGGCGCCGGCCCCTGAGGTGGGCGGCGCCGTGGCTGAGCGGTGGCCGCGGCCCTACTCGCCCTCGTCGAAGACGGCGTCGCCGCCCTTGATGTGCCTGGCGGGGTTGAGGCCCTGTTCCATCAGGTCGACCGCCCACGCCATCTCCTGCACGCCCTCCAGCTTCGCCAGGCCCGGCGTCGGGCCGAGACGGAAGCCGCCCGGCTGGGGCTTGCCGGAGGCCGCGTACGGCAGGAAGTCCAGTGGCGACGCCCCGGGCGAGGGGTAGACGACGCAGTCGGAGAGCACGGCGAGCGGGTACAGGCCCGTCATCTTCGCCATGTTGCCCAGCTTGCGGTGCATGTTGACCCGCGCCTTGCTGATGACGGCGGCGCGGATGTCGGGGCGCCAGGTCGGCCGTTCCAGGGCCGGCCACCGCTCGCCGTCCTTGTAGTGGCGGCCTTGCGGACGCTCGCGGAGCTTGCCGACGCCGCCCTTGACGGTGGCCTTGATGGCGGTCAGGACGGCCGCCAGGGCCGGGTCGGTCTGCTTGTGCCGCTCCATGGCCGCCAGGAACGCGTGGTCGTCCAGGTCCCGGGTGACGCCGAGGTCGGCGAGGGTGTCGGCGTACGCGTTCTTCAGGCGGTCGTGCCACGGGTCCAGGTACGCACCGGTCTCCCTCCGCAGGTACGCCTCGATCGGCTGGACGTTGTGGCCGAGCTCCTGGGCGTAGGCGACGGTGTGCGTCTGGTACCAGGCCGGGCCCTCGGGGCGCTTGCCCGAGGGGGTGAACGGCGACGGCAGGCGCGGGTCCAGCTCGATGTGGGAGAGGTCCACGAACCAGGAGCCGGGGATCTTGGGGTTGAACGGCGGGTTCACGAAGTGCTCGGGGCCGGACAGCCCCACGACCAGGCGGGCCGCCGCGGCGAGGAACGCCGTGTTCAGGTCCAGACCCACCGCGTACGGCAGCAGGCACTCCTCATCGGTGAGCAGGTCCACCGACCGGACCCATTGGTACGCCTCCTCGTCCAGGAACCCGCCGGTCCAGCCGCTGTTCACGACCACGGGGTGCTCGGGAGTGGCCTCCGGCGGCGCCGGATCCAGCGGCTCCGTCCCCAGTGAGCCGGGATTGTGGCCCGGGACCCACTGGCCGGTCGCGCGGTCCTGCACGGCGCGGGTCGGCGGGCGCAGCGCCGTCATCAGCTCCAGCCCGGACACGGCCGTCGACCCGCGCGGAGTGATGACGCGCTGGGCATAGACGCCCAGGACGCGGGCGATGTCGGCCGGCGCCATCTCGGCGACGCCCGGCCAGGAGCGGGCGTCGAGCGCGTCCCAGGAGAGCACGGCGAGTTGTACGCACTGCCGCTGCCCTGCCTGCGCGGGGCGGTAGATGCGCGCCCACGGGCCGAACCCGCGCTGCGTCAGCTTCCACTTCGCCTTCGTCACCTGCTTCACGACCGGATGGTCCTCCGGCAGGCGCAGCGAACGGCGCTGCTCGTGCCCCTCTAGGCGCTCCGGCAGCCCGAGCTTCACGGCGGCCGACGCGGTGAGCACGACCAGCGGGTCGCTGTCCTTGCCGTGGCGGTGCAGGCGGGGCGCGCCGAGACCGGAGTCGGCGATGGTCCACTCCACCAGCTCCGGGATCGTGGTCGCGGGGCAGTCCAGCACGATCCCGTCGACGCCGTAGGCGGAACCGTCACCGTCCAGGACCACGAGCGGACCGTGCGGAAAGCGCGGATCGGCAGCGGGCTTGGCGGCCTTCTTCACGGCGGGGCGGCGCGACGGCGTCGCCGGGCGGCTGGTGGGACGCTCGGGTGCCGGGGCTGCGGCAGATTCCGGGGCTGCCAGGGCTGCCGCAGATTCCGGCGCTGCCGCAGGTTCCGGGGCTGCGGGGGTGGGAGAGG
>NZ_JBPQTW010000286.1:0-7134 GCF_051386535.1 Streptomyces sp. URMC 127 | reverse complement strand
GTGGGGTGGGGCAGCTGATGGGTCTCGCGGACGGCGCGCGGCCGGTCAGGGGGTGCTGTCCCCCGGTTCGCAGGCGCGCATGTGGTGCCGTTCTTCGGCCTCGGCGGCCTCTGCGGCCTCGGCGTCGGCGGCTTCGGGTGCCGGGGGCGCTTCGACGTCTCCGAGGGGGCTCGCGTGCTTGGGCGGTCCTGCGGTGACGAGGAGCCCGCCGACGAGCCCGGCGAGGAGCATGATGCCCGAGCCCCAGGCGATGGCGGTGCGGAAGCCGTGGACGACGCCGGTCCTCACGATGGTGTCCCGGGCGGCGGGGGTCAGGGTGCCGCCGGTCGCCGCGGCGGTGGCGGCCGCGGTCTTCAGGTGCGCGGCGATGTACGTCGCGCCGGCCGAGGTGGCGATGGTGTTGAGGAGGGCGGTGCCGACGGAGCCGCCCACCTGCTGGGCGGTGTTGACCGTGGCGGAGGTGACGCCGGCGTCGTGCGGGGCGACGCCGGCGGTGGCGGTGGCCATGACGGGCATGAAGATCAGACCCATGCCGAGGCCGACGAGGAGCTCGGCGGGCAGCACGTGGCTGACGTAGGCGGGTTCGACGGGCAGGAAGGTGAGCAGGAACAGCCCGCCGGCGGCGAGGACGGCGCCGGGCACGATCAGGGCGCGCGGCGGCACGTGGTTGAGCAGACGGGCGGAGATCTGCGTGGAGCCGGTGACGATGGCCGCGGTCAGGGGCAGGAAGGCGAGCCCGGTCTTCAGCGGGGAGTAGCCGAGGACGACCTGCAGGTAGTAGGTCATGAACAGGAACATGCCGAACATGGCGACGACGGCCAGGCCCATGGTCAGGAACGCGCCGGTGCGGTTGCGGTCGCGGACGATCTGCAGCGGCAGCAGCGGGCTGCGGGCGCGGCCCTGCCACCACGCGAAGGCGCCCAGGAGGGCGGCGCCGCCGGTCAGCAGGCCGAGGACGAGCGGGGCGCTCCAGCCGCGCGGTTCGGCCTCGCTGCAGGCGTAGACGAGGGCGACGAGGCCGCCGCAGCCGAGGAGGACGCCGGGAACGTCCAGGCGGGGGCGTTCGCCGCGGCGGCGCCGGTCGTCGTGGAGGAAGGCGGCGGCGCCGAGGAGGGCGGCCAGGGCGATGGGCACGTTGACGTAGAGGCACCAGCGCCAGTCGAGGTATTCGGTGAGCAGACCACCGGCGATCAGGCCGATCGCGGCGCCGCCGCCGGCGATGGCGCCGTAGATGCCGAAGGCCTTGGCGCGCTCCTTGCCGACGGTGAAGGTGGTGGTGAGCAGGGACAGCGCCGAGGGGGCGAGGAGCGCGGCGAAGGCGCCCTGCAGGGCGCGGGCCGCGAACAGCAGGCCGGAGGTGTGGGCGGCGCCGCCGAGGGCGGAGGCGGCGGCGAAACCGGTGAGGCCGGTCATGAAGGTGCGTTTACGGCCGGCCAGGTCGGCGATCCTGCCGCCGAGGAGGAGCAGGCCGCCGAAGGCCAGGGTGTAGGCGGTGATGACCCACTGCCGGTTGCCGTCCGACACGTGCAGGGCGCGCTGGGCGGACGGCAGGGCGATGTTCACGATGGTGGCGTCGAGGACGACCATCAGCTGGGCGGTCGCGATGACCACGAGCCCCCACCAGCGGCGGGGGTCGGGTGCGGAGGGGCGTATCGGTCCGGTGTCGGAGGGACTGGTGGAACCCGTCGGACTCATGGGGCCTGCTCTCACGCCGGAGGTGCACAGATCCGCGTTCCAGCGTAGGCCGGACGGGTGAGGGGCGCCTGCCGGACGCGTGACTGGAGGCGTGACTGAAGGCGTGGCTGAAGGCGTGCTGAGCGGGTGACTGCACGTGTGGTCGAACGCGTGGCCGAACGCCTGGCTTACGCGGCGAGGCCCCGGCCCTACGGGATCAGTACGACCTTGCCCACTGTCCGCCGGGTTTCGAGCGCCCGGTGCGCGGCGGCGGCTTCGGCGAGCGGGAAGCGGGTGACGAGCGGGGTGACGCGGCCGGCCGCGGCGTCGGCGAGGGCGGCGGCCTCCAGGCGGCGCAGCCCTTCGGGGCCGCCGATGCGTTCGGCCATGGCGGGGCCGAGGACGTTGCGGGAGGTGATGCCGCGCTCGGCGAGCTCTTCCTCGCTGAGGGTGAACGACGGGCCCTCGGTCACGCCGTCGGCGGACCAGCCGAAGACCAGGTGGCTGCCGCCGGGGCCGAGCAGGCCGGTGGCGTGGCGGGCGGCCTCGCCGCCGACCCCGTCGAAGACGACGGTGGCGGCCCGTCCGCCGAGGGCTTCGCGGGCGGCGCCGGGCCAGGCCGGGTCGTTGTAGTCGAGGGCGATGTCGGCGCCGAGGGCGCGGACCCGCTCGGTCTTGGCGGGGCCGCCCGCGAGGCCGAGGACGGTGGCGCCCGCGTTCTTGGCGTACTGCACGAGGAGCGCGCCGATGCCTCCGGCGGCGGAGGTCACGACGGCGACGTCCTTGCTGCTCAGCTCGGTGAAGCCGAGGATCGCGAGGGTGGTGCGGCCGGTGCCGATCATGGCGATGGCCTCGGCCTCGCCGAGCCCGGCGGGCAGCTCGTGCACCTTCTCGACGGCGGTGACGGCGAGCTCGGCGTAGCCGCCGGGGACCATGCCGAGGTGGGCGACGACGCGCCGGCCGAGCCAGCTCGCGTCGACTCCCTCGCCGAGGGCGTCGACCGTGCCGGCGACCTCGCGGCCGGGGATGGTCGGCAGCTCGGCGGCGGCGTGGATCGCGCTGGAGTAGCCGGAGCGCAGGGCGGTGTCGAGGAGGTGCACGCCGGCGGCGGCGACCGCGATCCGGACCTGGCCGGGGCCGGGCGCGGGGTCCTCGACCCGCTCGTGGACGAGGTTCTCGGCGGGGCCGAAGGCGTGCAGTCGTACGGCGTGCATGGCGGTCTCCAGGGCGTTTCGGGGTGGTACGCGTGTCGCGTCTCGTGCCGTTGCTGCCCTTGAGTCTTCAACCTCAAGTTTGGTTGAGGTCAAGGCGTTGTCAGTGGCCTGTGCCACCGTGAGGACATGACGACGCACGGCAGGAAGCAGGCGCGTACGGCTACGGCTACGGCTCGCACGGCTACGGCTCGCATGGCTACGGCTCAGGCGCGGCCGGTGGCGAAGCTCCCGGAGGTGCGGCTGCCCGCGCTGCGGCCGCATGACGGCGCTGAGCTGGAGCCCGAGGGCGACTACGACGGCATCGCGTTCACGGACGCCGGCTTCGCGGCGCAGTCGGGCATAGGCGCCCGCTTCATGGACTGCGGTCTGTACCGCTGCGCGCTGGACGAGACGGAGCTGGTGGCGGCCCGGTTCACCGACTGCGTGCTGGAGGGGGTCCGCGGCGTGGGCACCGACCTGTCGAAGGCCGGCCTGCGGGACGTGGAGATCACCGACGCCCGGCTCGGCGGCACCCAGCTGCACACCGCCGTGCTGGAGCGCGTCCTCGTCCGCGGTGGGAAGATCGACTATCTGAATCTGCGCGGGGCCGTGCTGAAGGACGTCACCTTCGAGGGCGTCGTCCTCTCCGAGGCCGACTTCGGCGGCGCCCGGCTGGAGCGGGTCGTCTTCCGCGACTGCGCGCTGCGCCGCGCCGACTTCTCGGGGGCCCGGATGGCGGACGTGGACCTGCGGGCGGTGACGCAGCTCGACATCGCCCGGGGCATCGAGCGCCTGTCGGGCGCGGTGATCAGCCCGTCCCAACTTCTGGATCTCGCCCCGGCGTTCGCCGCGCAGATAGGCGTACGGGTGGAGCAGGCGGCGGGCTACACGCGCGGGAAGCGGGCCTGCAGGTCCCAGATGACGGGGTTGTCGGCGAGGCCCTCGTGCATGTCGCACAGGTCGGCGATCAGGTCGTGCAGGAAGTCGCGGGCCTCGCGGCGCAGGGCGCGGTGGTCGAAGGTGAGGGCGGGCTCGTCGGCCGGCATCCAGTCGGCGGAGACCTCCACCCACCCGAAGCGCCGCTCGAAGAGCATGCAGTCCGTGGATTCGGTGAAGTCGAGCTCGGCGAACTGCGGGGTGGCCGAGCGGCTGCCGCGCGGGTCGCGGTCGATCTGCTCCACGACGTCGCACAGCGCCCACGCGAAGTCGAGCACCGGCACCCATCCCCAGGCTGTGGACAGCTCGCGGTCCGCCTTCACGTCGGCGATGTAGACGTCCCCGCAGAAGAGGTCGTGCCGCAGGGAGCGCACGTCGGCGGTGCGGTAGTCCGTCTGAGGCGGGTCGGGGAAGCGGCGCGAGAGCGAGTAGCCGAGGTCGATCACGCCTCGATGGTGACACGGCCGCGGGCCGGACGCGTAAACGTGTACGAGCGGGCCGGGGAACGCGGACGGGTCCCGGGCCGGGGGAACGCGGACGAGTCCGGGGTGCCCCGCGTCGGCGGCGGGGCACCCCGGACTCATGTGCGGTTGATCGTTACTTCACCTGGGTCGTTACTTCACGTTGATCGCGGTCCAGGCGTTGGCGACCGCCTTGTACTCCGCGCTGGTGGAGCCGTAGAGGTCCGCGGTGGCCTTCAGGGTGCCGGTGCGGGCCGCCTTGTAGTTGGTGGTGGAGGTGAAGTACGTGGTCAGGGCCTTGTACCAGATCTTGGTGGCCTTGTCCCGGCCGATGCCGGTGACCTTGACGTTGTTGTAGGTCGGGCTGTCGTACGAGACGCCGTTCACCGTCTTCGCGCCGCTGCCCTCGGACAGCAGGTAGAAGAAGTGGTTGGCCGGGCCCGAGGAGTAGTGGACGTCCAGGCGGCCGAGCGAGGAGGTCCAGTAGTCCTTCGACCGGCCGTCCTTGCTGGGCTTGTCCATGTAGCGCAGCGGGGTGCCGTCGCCGTTGATGTTGATCTGCTCGCCGATGAGGTAGTCGCCCTTGTCGGTGGCGTTGTTGGCGTAGAACTCGGCGGCGGTGCCGAAGATGTCCGAGGTGGCCTCGTTGAGGCCGCCGGACTCGCCGCTGTAGTTCAGGCCGGCCGTGGCGGAGGTGACGCCGTGGCTCATCTCGTGCGCGGCCACGTCGAGCGAGGTCAGGGGGTTCTTGTTGCCCTCACCGTCGCCGTAGGTCATGCAGAAGCACTCGTCGTCCCAGAAGGCGTTGACGTAGGAGTCGCCGTAGTGGACGCGGGAGTACGCGGCGACGCCGTCGTTCTTGATGCCGGTGCGGCCGAGCACGTTCTTGTAGAAGTCCCAGGTCACGGCCGCGCCGTAGTGGGCGTCGACGGCGGCCTTCTGGTCGCCGTCGCCCCACGTGTCGGTGGAGTTGGTGAAGAGGGTGCCGGTGCCGTCGGTGCCCTGGGACAGGTTGTAGGTCTTGTGGCCGCCGCGCTCGCCGTCCTGGAGCAGATAGCCGCTGCCGCCCTTGGTGGTGGAGAGCGGGACGGTGCCGCTGTAGGTGCTGGTGCCCGAGCCGGTCTCGATGGCCTCGCGCTGGAACAGCTTCTTGCCGGTGTTGGCGTCGGTGATCACGTGCAGCTTGCTGGGCGTGCCGTCGTTCTGGACGCCCGTGACCACGGTCTCGTAGGCGAGGACGGGCTTGCCGGAGGCGGCCCAGATCACCTTGCGCGGCGCCCGCTCGGCGCCGGCCTTGGCGGTCTTCTCGTCCGCGGCGGCGCTGAGGGCGCTCTTCTTCGCGGCGGCGGGGGCCTGGGCCGGGGTGGTGCTGGGCACGGATATCTCGGCGTCGGTCGCCTTGTCGACGCTGCGCGAGCCGCTCTTCGCCTCGTGCACGACGAGATCGCCGCCGAGCACCGGCAGGCCGTCGAAGGTGCGCTCGTAGCGGGTGTGGACCGTGCCGTTCGCGTCCTTGATCACGTCGCGGACGACGAGCTTCTCCTTGCCGCCGAGGCCGAGCTTCGCGGCGGTGGAGGGAGCCGCGGACTGCGCGTCCTTGATGGCGGCGACCCGCTGCCCTGCGGAGACGGCGAGGGGCGAGGCCTCGCTCGCCTTGTCGGGGGCGGCGCTCGCGGAGCCGGTCTGCACGGCCACGGCGACCATGGCGGCGGAGGCGACGAGCGCGGCGGCGCGCAGGGAGTTCTTGCGGGAGGTGGAGGTGACGCTTCTCAACTCTGTCTCCTATGTGCGGGCCGTGAACTCACGTCCCTTTGAGGGGGGTTAGGGCAGCACGGGTTACGGCTGCCCGGTGGTGCAGGAGTGGTGCAGGAGTGGATTGAGGAGAGAGTGCCATCCCCTGACCGACTTTGACAGGGGCGCAACAAGGATTTGATCTGCCGTTCTCCGAAACGCGGTTGATTGATTCCGCTATGCGGTGAACTGACCGGCGCTGGTCTGGACTTGAAATCCGGCGTATCTCAGTTCGAGGGCAGCAGTTGTATGCGATCTCCTGAGATTGCATACAAGCGGAACGATGCAGACCGCCTGAAGGCCGTGGCCAGGCTAGGGCCGGCGGCATCAAGGCGGCATCAAGGTGGCGTGAAGTCAGGCCAACAGTTCAGGAAAGAAGGGGGAGAAGGGAAGAGGGCGAAGGGGGCGAAGGGAGGGAGTGCCGTCAGGGCAGAAGGCGCTGCTCCTTCGCGACGGCCACGGCGCCCGCCCGTGTGTCGACGCCCAACTTGTCGTAGATACGCCCCAAATGGGTCTTCACCGTCGCCTCGCTGATGAACAGAGCGCGAGCAATCTCCCGGTTGCCCAGCCCGCGGGCGAGTTGGGCGAGGATGTCCCGCTCGCGGTCGGTCAGCGCGGGCCGGCCCGCACCGCGCGCCCGCGCCATGACGCGGCTCGCGACGGGCGGCGACAGCGTCGTGCGCCCTTCGGCGGCCGCGCGGATGGCCGAGAACAGCTCCTCCGGGCGCTCGGCCTTCAGGAGATAGCCCGTTGCGCCGGCGTCGATGGCGCGGGTGATGTCGGCGTCCGTGTCGTACGTGGTGAGGACGAGGACGTACGGACCGCCGCCTTCCGTTCCTGTGGATTCCGTGACGATGCGACGAGTCGCCTCGATCCCGTCCATTCCCGGCCCGAGTTGAAGGTCCATCAGGACGACGTCGGGCCGCAGCCGGGCGGCCAGTACGACCGCCTCCTCGCCGCTGCCCGCCTCCCCGGCGACCTCGATGCCCGGCGCGCTGGCCAGCAGGGCCAGCAGCCCGGCCCGTACGACGGCGTGGTCGTCGCAGAGGAGAACGCGGACGGGGGCGGGGACGGAAGCG
>NZ_JBPQTW010000285.1:0-7181 GCF_051386535.1 Streptomyces sp. URMC 127 | reverse complement strand
GAGACAGCCGTAAGGGGCCCGGGGAACTGCGCGACAAGCCCCCACCGGCCCGCAGCGACCGTCAAGGGTTCCCAGGGGAAACCACCGTATCCGGTGGCGCGGTGGCGAGATCCCCCGTATGACGCCCACGCTCTGCGCACGGGGTACTGACGTCGCATCATCGATGTGGCTAACATCACGTCAACGCGGCGACGAGGCCGTGGCGTTATGGAGGTGTGCGCCGTGATGCACGCGCAGGGCCGACCCGGCCGGGACCGGTGTGTGGTGGGCGTACGCACCGTGTGGCGCACGGTCGGCGACGGCGAGTTCTACTGCCCCGGCTGCGGCGGCGACCGCAACTACCGCCGCCGCACCGGGCGCCGCCGCCTGGTCGCCTTCGGCCTGCCGCTGCTGCCGCGCGGCCCCGTCGGGCCGGTCGTGGAGTGCTCCGCGTGCCGCGCCCGCTACGGCACGGACGTCCTCGACCACCCCACCACCACCCGCTTCTCGGCGATGCTGCGCGACGCCGTGCACACCGTCGCGCTCGCCGTCCTCGCCGCGGGCGGCACCGAGGCCCGCACGGTGCGAAGAGCCGCCGTCGGCGCCGTCCGGGCGGCGGGCTTCGTGGACTGCAGCGAGGAGCAGCTGATCACCCTGATCGAGGCCCTCGCCGCCGACACGGGCCGCCTCCCCGGCGCGTACGGCACCGACCTGGGCACCCCGTCCCCCTACGCCGGCCGGGACGGCTTCGACCCCCGCGGCACGGCCCTCGCCATCGAGCTCCACGAGGCCCTGGAGCCCCTCGCCCCGCACCTCGCGCCCGCCGGCCGCGAATCGATCCTGCTGCAGGGCGCCCGCATCGCCCTCGCCGACGGCCCCTACCGGCCCGCCGAGCGGGAGGTCCTCGCCACCGTGGGCCGGGCCCTCATGCTCGCCCCCGAGGACACGGACCGGCTGCTGGCGGCGGCGCGGACGCCCTCGTAGCGACGCGCTACGCCCTGCCCGCCCCGCCCTCGGCGGAGACCGCCTCCGGGACCTCCTCCCGCGGCTCCCCGGCCGCAGGCGGGCGCCGCAGCGCCCCCAGCACCAACGGCACGTGCTTGCGCTGCACGCCGATGAGCACCTCGTCCGCGCCGTCCCGGCAGACGATCACCACCTGCCGGAGCGCCTTCCGCCAGCCGCGGGTCTCCGCGGTGACGCCCGACGGGTCCGACCAGTACGGCACGCGGACGCGCTCCACGACGAGCGTGGGCGGCAGGGCCCTGCGCAGCGTGCGGCCCGCCGGGTCGGGGGTCACCGCGAGCAGGCCGGGGCCCACCACCAGGTGGGTGCCGATGAGCTCGCGGCCGTACGGGGTGCGCGCCGCGACGCCGCCCTCGACGCACTCCTCGCGCTCCGGCACCACCGGCGCCACCTCGAACTCCTCCGACTGCCGGCGGCGCACCCTGATCCGCCACAGGGCGCCCAGCACCACCGGCACCGCGCCCGCCCCGGTCAGCACCAGGGCCGTCGGCACCGTGTCCGTGACCAGGGGCGCGACGAAGGCGACGATCCCGGTCAGGACGCCCGCGCAGGGCAGCACGGTGGCCTGCCAGGCGTAGCGCGCGGGGTGGCTGCGGACCTGCCGGACCATCCAGTACGTGAGCCAGCCGAACGTGCCGCCGAGCGCGAGCAGGCCCATGCCGCAGGCGAACGGGAGGCGGTAGGCGTCCTTCGGCTGGTCCTCGGTGAGCTGCACGGTGCCGCGGAGGTCGACGAAGCGGATCTTTCCGCGCCAGTAGGTGGCCTTCACCGTGTCGCCCTGCTTGGCCTTGGCGAAGACCGAGGACGGGCCGTTCATGTCCGCGTGGTGGGTGTCGCCGCCGCGGCCGGTGATGGTGAGCCGGTAGTGCGTCGACTTGCCCTCGTGCACGGTCCCGGTGCGCTTCACCGTGCCCTCGATCGTCTTGCGGCACTCCAGCGCCGGCTCGTCGCCCACGCACGCGGGCGCCGTGGCGAACGCCCGGCTGTCGGCGCGCTTGCCGGGCACGGTGACGAACAGCAGGAAGAGCGCGGCGAGCACGCACACGAGGGTCGCCGCGGCGGAGGAACGGACGGGGTGGCGGCGGGTGGGGGTCACCGGGTACTCACTGGGGGGAGGAAGATCGTCATGGCGCTCACATTGTGCCCTCGTCGGGCGCGGGCGTTCAGCCCCCGCGGGGTACGGGAGAATAGCTGCATGCTGCTTTTTCCCGGGGAACGACCCCCGGCCCCCCGGCCGGAGACCCGTGGGGGTGTGCGGTGAGTCTTTTCCGTGACGACGGCGTTGTCCTGAGGACTCAGAAACTCGGCGAAGCCGATCGCATCATCACCCTCCTCACCCGCGGGCACGGCCGGGTGCGGGCCGTGGCGCGGGGCGTGCGGCGGACGAAGTCGAAGTTCGGGGCGCGCCTGGAGCCGTTCTCGCACGTCGACGTGCAGTTCTTCGCGCGCGGGAGCGAGCTCGTCGGGCGCAGCCTGCCGCTGTGCACGCAGAGCGAGACCATCGCCGCGTACGGCGGCGCCATCGTCACCGACTACGCCCGCTACACCGCCGGCACCGCCATGCTGGAGACCGCCGAGCGGTTCACCGACCACGAGGGCGAACCGGCCGTCCAGCAGTACCTGCTCCTCGTCGGAGGGCTGCGCGTGCTCGCCGCGGGCGAGCACGCGCCCGGCCTCGTCCTGGACGCCTTCCTGCTGCGCTCCCTCGCCGTCAACGGCTACGCGCCCAGCTTCGACGCCTGCGCCCGGTGCGGAATGCCCGGTCCGAACCGGTTCTTCTCGGTGGCCGCGGGCGGTGTGGTCTGCGGTGAGTGCCGGGTGCCCGGAAGCGTCGTACCCTCCTCGGAGGCGATCGGGCTGCTCGGTGCGCTGCTGACCGGCGACTGGGCCACGGCCGACGCCTGCGAGCCGCGCCACGTCAGAGAGGGCAGCGGTCTGGTCGCGGCATATCTGCACTGGCACCTGGAGCGGGGCCTCCGCTCGCTCCGGTATGTCGAGAAATAGGGAAACAGGGACCAAGGAGTAGTGGCACGCATGGCACGACGCGGGATTCTGGGCCGTTCCCGACGCGAGTACCGCACACCCGACCCGCACCCGTCCGGCGCGCAGCCGCCGAAGATCCCCGGCGAGCTGGTCCCCCAGCACGTGGCGATCGTCATGGACGGCAACGGCCGCTGGGCCAAGGAGCGCGGGCTGCCGCGCACCGAGGGCCACAAGGTCGGCGCCGAGCGCGTGCTGGACGTGCTGCAGGGCGCGATCGAGATGGGCGTCGGGAGCATCTCCCTCTACGCCTTCTCCACCGAGAACTGGCGGCGCTCGCCGGACGAGGTGCGCTTCCTGATGAACTTCAACCGCGACTTCATCCGCAAGACCCGCGACCAGCTCGACGAGCTCGGCATCCGGGTGCGCTGGGTGGGCCGCATGCCCAAGCTGTGGCGCTCGGTGGCCAAGGAGCTCCAGGTCGCCCAGGAGCAGACGAAGGACAACGACAAGCTCACGCTGTACTTCTGCATGAACTACGGCGGCCGCGCGGAGATCGCGGACGCGGCGCAGGCGCTGGCGGAGGACGTGCGGGCGGGCCGCCTCGACCCGGCCAAGGTCACCGAGAAGACCTTCGCGAAGTACCTCTACTACGCGGACATGCCGGACGTCGACCTCTTCCTGCGCCCCTCGGGCGAGCAGCGCACCTCCAACTACCTGATCTGGCAGAGCGCTTACGCCGAGATGGTCTTCCAGGACGTGCTGTGGCCGGACTTCGACCGCCGTCACCTGTGGAACGCCTGCCTGGAGTACGCCCAGCGGGACCGCCGTTTCGGCGGCGCGATCCCGAACGCGGTGGAGGACGGCAGCGCTTCGGCGTAGAACGCGTGACTTCGGCGTAGAACGCGTGAAGGGCCCCGGGCGATGCCCGGGGCCCTTCAACGTGCGTGGGTCAGCGCTTCGCGGCGCACTCCCCGCACGTGCCGAAGATCTCGATGGTGTGGGCGACGTCCACGAAGCCGTGCTCCTCCGCGATGGAGTCCGCCCACTTCTCGACGGCGGGGCCCTCCACCTCGACGGCCTTGCCGCACAGCCGGCAGACCAGGTGGTGGTGGTGCCCGCTGGAGCAGCGGCGGTAGACCGCCTCGCCCTCGCTGGTGCGCAGCACGTCGACCTCGCCCGCGTCGGCGAGGGACTGCAGCGTGCGGTAGACCGTGGTCAGGCCGACCGACGCGCCGCGGTGCTTGAGCATGTCGTGGAGTTCTTGCGCGCTACGGAACTCGTCCACCTCGTCGAGCGCGGCCGCCACCGCTGCCCGCTGCTTGGTGGACCGGCCGCGTACGGGGGGACCCGCCGTCGCCACAGTTGCCTCCTCCAGCTCGCATGAACACCCATCCGCACATGTCGCACGGCAATTGTGCCAGTCCGCGCGAGCGGGTGGGCAAGCCGCGACGGGCGTCACACCTTGACGTCGTCCGCCCCGGCGCGCGCCCCGGGCGCTTCCAGGGTGCACTCCGCCGAGGCCGCCGCCCTGCCCGCGCGCCGCTTCGCCAGGGGCGCGGCGAGCGCGGTGAGGAGGACGAACAGGCCGATGGCGAAGAGCACGATGGTCGCGCCGGACGGCACGTCGGCGTAGTAGGACGTGGCGGTGCCGGACACGGTCACGGTGACGCCGATGCCGACCGCGAGCGCGAACGTCGCCTTGAAGCTGCGGGCGATCTGCTGCGAGGCGGCCACCGGGATCACCATCAGGGCGCTGACGAGCAGCAGGCCGACGACGCGCATGGCGACGGTGACGGTGAGGGCGGCGGTGACGGCCACGAGCAGGTTCAGCATCCGCACCGGCAGGCCGGTGACGCGCGCGAACTCCTCGTCCTGGCAGATGGCGAAGAGCTGCCGGCGCAGGCCGACCGTGGTGAGGATCACAAAGGCGGCCAGGACGCAGATCGCGACGATGTCCTCCTCCGAGACCGTGGCGATCGACCCGAAGAGGTAGCTGCTCAGATTGGCGCTGGAGCCGCTGTCGGAGAGGTTGATCAGCATCACGCCGCCGGCCATGCCGCCGTAGAAGAGCATGGCGAGGGCGATGTCGCCGCGCGTCCGCCCGTACCAGCGGATCAGCTCCATGACGACGGCGCCCACGATGCAGACCGCCGCGGACACCCACACGGGGCTCGCGTTCATCAGGAAGCCGAGGCCGACGCCGGTGAGGGCGACGTGGCCGAGGCCGTCGCCCATGAGGGCCTGGCGGCGCTGGACGAGGTAGGTGCCGATGGCGGGCGCGGTGACGCCGACGAGGAGCGCCGCGAGCAGCGCCCGCTGCATGAAGGCGAGGTCGAGGATGTCCATCAGGTCAGCAGCCCTGTCCGAATCGGTTCCGCCGCGGGTCCGGCGTGCGGGTGTACGTGGTCGTGGCCGGGCAGCGCGTGCTGGCCCACGGCCTCCGGCGGGGGGCCGTCGTGGACGACGCAGCCGTCGCGCAGGACGACCGCGCGGTCGATGAGCGGCTCCAGGGGGCCGAGCTCGTGCAGCACGAGCAGGACGGTCGCGCCGCGGGCGACCTGCGCGCGCAGGGCCTCGGCGAGCACCTCCTGGCTGGCGAGGTCCACGCCGGCCATCGGCTCGTCCATGATCAGCAGCTCGGGTTCGCCGGCCAGGGCACGGGCGATGAGCACCCGCTGGTGCTGGCCGCCCGAGAGGGCGTCGACGGAGTCCCCGAGCCGGTCCGCCATGCCGACGAGCTCCAGGGCGCGTATGACCGCCTCCTTGTCGGCCTTGCGCATCATCCCGAACCGGGTGCGGGCGAGCCGCCCGGAGGAGACGACCTCGCGCACGGTCGCGGGCACGCCGCCCGCGGCGGTCGTGCGCTGCGGCACGTAGCCGACGCGGGCCCAGTCGCGGAAGCGCCGCCGCGGGGTGCCGAAGAGCTCCAGCTCGCCGGCGGTGAGCGGCACCTGGCCGACGATGCTGCGCACGGCGGTGGACTTGCCCGAGCCGTTGGCGCCGAGCAGCGCGACGACCTCGCCGGGGCGCACGGTCAGGTCCACGCCGCGCAGCACGGGGCGGCCGCCGAGGCTCGCGCCGGCGCCCCGCAGGGCTATGACGGGCTGCTCCATGGTGATCTCCTCCCGGGCGCTCACTTGGTGCCCAGCGCCTTCTGCAGGGCGGCCAGGTTGGCCTCCATGACGCCGATGTAGTCGCGGCCCCTGGAGTCGTCCGTGATGCCCTCGATCGGGTCCAGGACGTCGGTCTTCAGCTTCAGGTCCTTCGCCAGCGTCTTCGCGGTCGCCGGGTTGGCGAGCGTCTCGAAGAACACGGTCGAGACGTGGTGCTCCTCGGCGAGCGCGTGCAGCTCCTTGATGCGGGCCGCGCTGGGCTCGGACTCGGGGTCGAGGCCGCTGATGGCCTCCTCGGTGAGCCCGTAGCGCTCGGCCAGGTAGCCGAAGGCCGCGTGGGTGGTGATGAAGGTGTCCGAGGCGCGGTTCTTCAGCCCGTCCTTGAACTTCGCGTCGAGCGCGCCGAGCTTCTCCACCAGGGCGCCGGCGTTCTTCTCATAGTCGCCCTTGTGGTCCGGGTCCGCCTCCGCGAGGGTCTTCGCGACGCCCTTGGCGGCCTCGGCGTACTTCACCGGGTCGAGCCAGATGTGGGGGTCGTCGCCGCCCTCGTGCTCGGAGTGCGAGTGGTTGTCGCCCGTGGTGTGGTGGTGGCCGTCGACCTCGGTGCCGTGCTCTTCGAGCGTGGTGAGGGAGGCCACGTCCACGGCGTGCTTGTTCTTCGACTGCTTGATCGCCTCGTCGACGGCGGGCTGGACGCCCTTGAGGTAGACGATCGCGCCCGCGTCGCCGAGGGAGCCGATCTGCTTGGGCTTGAGCTCCAGGTCGTGCGGCTCGACGCCGGGCTTGGTCAGGTTGGTGACGCTGACGTGGTCGCCGCCGATCTGCTCGGCGAGGTACTGCATCGGGTAGAAGGATGCGACGACGGCGAGCTTGCCGTCGGCGGCCTTCCCCGCCCCGTCCGAGGAGGAGCAGGCGGAGAGGGCGAGCAGCCCCAGCGCCGCGGCCGTGGCGATCGCTGCGGTGCGTATTCGGGGGGCCCGGGCGCGGTGGGGGCGGCTTATGTTCATGACACTCATTTTCAACAAAAGTGGAAACGATTGTCAACAAGAGGTGCTCAAAGAGGGCCAAACAGGGGTCGGGGGC
>NZ_JBPQTW010000284.1:0-7188 GCF_051386535.1 Streptomyces sp. URMC 127 | reverse complement strand
GGGTCTGGGCCGGGACCGTGCGCGCGGCCGGCACGACCGGCACCGGCGACGGCTCCGCCGTCCGCACCGCCTCCGCCGCCTCCGCGGACGCGGCCCCGTTCGTCCGGCGCGCCCCGTAACGCCGGTGCACCGCCTGCTTCGTGACCCCGAGCGCCGAGCCCACCGCGTCCCACGAGAAGCCCAGCGAGCGGTCGAAGTCGACCGCGGCCGTCACCAGGGTCTCGACACTGTCCCGCAGCTCCTGCGCCAGCCGTACCGTCGGCGCGGGGGCCCGCCCGTAGACGACGAAGCCGGCCGACGGGCCGGTGCGCCGCGGGCGGTAGACGTTGCCCAGCTGAGCGGTGAGGGTGCGCAGGGCGTCCACCTGCCTGCGGACCCGCTCGATGTCCCGGACCAACAGATGCAGGCTGGCCCGTGCCTGGGCGTCGTGGGTTGCGTGGTCGGCCATGAAGAAGCCTCTCGGACCGGCGGGGTAAAAGGACGGAAAATGACGAGAGTTGACGCGACGGCCGACGAGCGAGGGAAGAGTCCCGCGGCGGCGGCCCGATTCGGTCAATCTCTCTTGACCACAACGCGCCATGGGCCACCGGGTCACGGTATGGGGGCGCACATCCGCCGGAATGAGGCGCGTGACGATCCGTACGCCCCCCGGGCCGAAGGCCCTTTAGACTGGTGGGCCGTTCAGCCCGGCCGTTCAGCTCGGCGCCCGAGGAGAGGTAGTTCGCCACCCATGAGGCTCGTCTTCGCCGGCACCCCCGAGGTCGCCGTCCCCGCCCTCGACGCCCTGCTCGCCTCGGACCGCCACGAGGTCGTCGCCGTCGTCACGCGGCCCGACGCCCCCGCCGGCCGCGGCCGCCGCCTGGTCGCGAGCCCCGTCGCCGAGCGCGCGGAGGAGGCCGGCATCGAGGTGCTCAAGCCCGCGCGCCCGCGCGATCCGGAATTCCTCGCCCGGCTGCGCGAGATCGCCCCGGACTGCTGCCCGGTCGTCGCCTACGGCGCGCTGCTGCCGAAGGCGGCCCTGGACATCCCGGTGCACGGCTGGGTCAACCTGCACTTCTCCCTGCTGCCCGCCTGGCGCGGCGCGGCGCCCGTGCAGCACGCGATCCTCGCGGGCGACGAGGTCACCGGCGCCTCCACCTTCCTCATCGAGGAGGGCCTGGACTCGGGTCCGGTCTACGGCGTGGTCACCGAGCGGGTGCGGCCCACAGACACCAGCGGCGACCTGCTGACCCGGCTCGCGTTCGCCGGCTCGGGGCTGCTCGCCGCCACGATGGACGGCATCGAGGACGGCTCCCTGAAGGCCGTGCCGCAGCCCGCCGAGGGCATCTCCCTCGCCCCGAAGATCAGCGTTGAGGACGCCCGGATCGACTGGTCCGCGCCGGCGCTGCGCGTGGACCGCGTGGTCCGCGGGTGCGCTCCGGCGCCGGGCGCCTGGACGGTCTTCCGGGGCGAGCGCCTGAAGGTCATGTCCGTGGCGCTCACACCCGACCGGGCCGGGCTCGCCCCCGGCGAGATCGCCGCCGCCAAGAACTCCGTGCACGTGGGGACGGGCTCCCACGCCGTCGAGCTGCAGTGGGTCCAGCCGCAGGGCAAGAAGCCGATGAAGGCCGCCGACTGGGCCCGGGGCGTCCGCATCGCCGCGGGCGAGCGGCTCGGCGCGGCCTGAGAACCCTGCGGACCCTCGCGGACGGCCGGGGGCGGAGCATCGCGGAGCGCTGAACACAGAGCGTAGGCTGGACACCTTCGCCACCCCAGCCCCGGAGCACCTTTCGTGAACGACCGTCCATCCCGCCGCCCCGCAAAGCCCTACCGCCGGCCGAAGAAGGACCCGGTGCGGATCCTCGCCTTCGAGGCGCTGCGGGCGGTCGACGAGCGGGACGCGTACGCGAACCTGGTCCTGCCGCCGCTGCTGCGCAAGGCCCGGGAGAACGAGGGCTTCGAGGCGCGTGACGCCGCGCTCGCGACGGAGCTGGTCTACGGCACGCTGCGCCGCCAGGGGACGTACGACGCGATCATCGCGGCGTGCGTCGACCGGCCGCTGGGCGAGGTGGACCCGCCGGTCCTGGACGTCCTCAGCCTCGGCGCCCACCAGCTGCTCGGCACGCGCATCCCGCCGCACGCGGCCGTGTCCGCCAGTGTGGAGCTGGCGCGGGTCGTGCTCGGCGACGGGCGGGCGAAGTTCGTGAACGCCGTCCTGCGGAAGATCACCGCGCACGACCTGGACGGGTGGCTGGAGAAGGTCGCCCCGCCGTACGAGGACGATCCCGAGGCACACCTCGCCGTGGTGCACGCGCACCCGCGCTGGGTCGTCTCCGCCCTGTGGGACGCGCTCGGCGGCGGCCGCGCCGGCATCGAGGACCTGCTGGAGGCCGACAACGAGCGGCCGGAGGTCACGCTGGTCGCCCGGCCGGGCCGCTCCACCCCGCAGGAGCTGCTGGCGGCCGCCGGCGAGGACTCGGCGCTGCCGGGCCGCTGGTCGCCGTACGCCGTGCGGCTCGCCGAGGGCGGCGAGCCCGGGGCGCTGGACGCCGTCCGGGAGGGCCGGGCCGGCGTCCAGGACGAGGGCAGCCAGCTGGTCGCGCTCGCGCTCGCGTCCGTGCCGGTGGACGGACCGGACGAGCGCTGGCTCGACGGCTGCGCCGGGCCCGGCGGCAAGGCGGCGCTCCTGGCCGCGCTGGCCGCCGAGCGGGGGGCGGCGCTGCTGGCGTCCGAGAAGCAGCCGCACCGGGCGCGACTGGTGGGGCGGGCGCTCGCCGGGAATCCGGGGCCGTACCAGGTCATCGCCGCGGACGGGACGCGCCCGCCGTGGCGCGAGGGCGTCTTCGACCGGGTCCTCGTCGACGTGCCCTGCACCGGGCTGGGCGCCCTGCGCCGCCGCCCCGAGGCGCGCTGGCGCCGCCGCCCGGAGGACGTGGCGGGTTTCGCCCCGCTCCAGCGCGACCTGCTGCGGTCGGCGCTGCGGGCCGTGCGGGTGGGCGGTGTCGTGGGGTACGCGACGTGCTCGCCGCACCCGGCCGAGACGAAGGCCGTCGTGGACGACGTGCTGAAGCGGGACGGCGTGAGCGCGGAGTGGATCGACGCGCGCCCGCACATGCAGGGCGTCCCGGCGCTGGGCGAGGGCCCGGACGTACAGCTGTGGCCGCACCTGCACGGCACGGACGCGATGTATCTGGCGCTGCTCCGCCGTACCGCCTAGCGGCGGGGGCCTTTCCGGGGGCTGGGACGGGTCAGGCACCGCCGGGTCACGCCGTAGGGGTTGCGCACCGCGGCGGCGGACCCGAAGGGGCGAAGCCCCTTCGGTAATCGCCTCTGCGGCATGGCCGAAGCGCGGCAGACCGAGTGAAGAGGCCCCGCCTCTTCACTCCGCCGCCGCGGCGCGAAACCCCCGGAAGGGGCCCGGCGGTGCCGGACCGGCCTCGGGCCGTACCCCGCGGCTGAGCGGCCATGGCACCGCCGGACCGCGCCGCGTCGGCTGATCGCCGTTGCGGCGGGACAGAAGGGCAGGCTCCCTGCCCCACTGATCCGCCGCCGCGGGGGCGACGCGGCACCCGGCACCACGGCGCAGCCGGAAGGCGCCCACCCCGTTCAAGCAGGCCCCCGCACAGGTGAGCGCAGCGGACATGGCAGGCTTAAGGCATGGCCGTGCAGATCAACCCCAGCATCCTGTCCGCTGACTTCGCCCGACTCGCCGACGAGGCCGAGGCGGTCAAGGGCGCCGACTGGCTCCACGTCGACGTCATGGACAACCACTTCGTCCCCAACCTCACCCTCGGCGTGCCGATCGTCGAGTCGCTGAGCCGGGCCACGGACACCCCGCTGGACTGCCACCTGATGATCGAGGACCCCGACCGCTGGGCGCCGCAGTACGTGGAGGCCGGCGCCGGTTCGGTGACCTTCCACGCCGAGGCGGCGGCCGCGCCCGTGCGGCTCGCGCGGGAGATCCGGGCGAAGGGCGCCCGCGCGTCGATGGCGCTGAAGCCGGCGACGCCGATCGAGCCGTACGAGGACCTGCTGCCCGAGCTGGACATGCTGCTGATCATGACGGTCGAGCCCGGCTTCGGCGGCCAGGCGTTCCTGGACATCATGCTGCCGAAGATCCGCCGCACCCGGGAGCTGATCGCGCGGCACGGCCTGCAGATGTGGCTGCAGGTCGACGGCGGGGTCTCGGCGGAGACGATCGAACGGTGCGCGGAGGCCGGCGCGGACGTGTTCGTGGCCGGATCCGCCGTCTACGGTACGGAGGACCCGGCGGCGACCGTACGGGCGCTGCGCGCCCAGGCGGAGCGCGCCACGGCCGGTGCGGGCTGGGCCTGCGGGCACTGAGCGGGGTGCCGCGCTCGCCCGAAATGCTGAGCGCGAAGGTCAGGGTCTGATCAAGGAGCGCCGTTTCTGACAGGATGACGGTGGAGTCCAAGCTCGAACAGTGTGAGAACAGTGAGGAGACGGTGGTGTCGACGGGCCGTTCAGCCACGCCGATGGGGCCCGCCGAGCTGGTGCAGGCGGCGGCCATGGCCCGCCGCTTCTACCTCGAGGGCAAATCGAAGATCCAGATCGCCGAGGAGTTCGGCGTGAGCCGCTTCAAGGTCGCCCGGGTGCTGGAGACGGCGCTCGAACGCGATCTCGTGCGGATCGAGATCCGGGTCCCCGCCGAGCTGGACGCGGAGCGCTCCGACGCGCTGCGCGCCCGCTACGGCCTGCGCCACGCGGTGGTCGTCGAGTCCCCCGCCGACGCCGCGGACGACGCGCCCGACCCCGAGAACCTCGGCGAGGTGGCTGCGGACCTGCTCGGCGAGCTGGTGCACGAGGGCGATGTGCTGGGCCTCGCCTGGGGCCGCTCGACCATCCACATGGCCGCGGCGCTGCACCGGCTGCCCCCGTGCACCGTCGTCCAGCTCACGGGCGTCTACGACGCGGGGACGGCCGAGCGCGGCTCGGTGGAGGCCGTGCGCCGCGCCGCGCAGGTCTCCGGCGGCGAGGCGCACCCGATCTACGCGCCCATGCTGCTGCCCGACCCGGCCACGGCCGCCGCGCTGCGCGGTCAGACGGGCATCGCCCGCGCCTTCGACTACTTCGACAAGGTGACGGTCGCGGCGGTCTCCATCGGCTCGTGGGCGCCGGGCATCTCGACCGTCTACGACATGCTGACCGAGGAGGAGCGGGCCCACTACGCCTCGCTGGGCGCCGCCGCGGAGATGTCCGCGCACCTCTTCGACGCCGAGGGCCGCCGGATCGGCCGCGACCTGGGCGAGCGCTGCATCACGGTCGAGGCCGACCGGCTGCGCCGGATACCGGAGGTCGTCGCGATCGCCGGCGGCCGGCGCAAGGCGGCGGCGATCGGCGCGGTGCTGCGGTCCGGGCTGGTCACGAGCCTGGTCACGGACACCACGGCCGCCGACTACCTGCTCACGGAGACGGGCCCGGGCCCCCGCCCGGCGCTCGACCGGGCGGACCCCGACGGGTCCTAGCGGCGCACCCCGCCGCCGCGGGGGAGCCGCACCGCCGCCGCGGGCGGCCATGGAGCGGGCGCACGTGCCACCGGGCACGGCGTCCGCTTTTTCCTTTCCCGCTCCTTTCCGGACCGCGTTTCGGCTTTGTAAAAGCGTAGGGCGGAATTTTGCATTCCATTGGGGAATTCACCGGTCGGCGCCCCGGTTTTCCAGGCGTGTGACCGAGGTCATGAGCGCCTGCCGCCCGCTTCGCCAGCCGATTCCAGCAGCGAAGACAAGCAAACCCTAATGGCGTCAGTAGACAAGATCGCTTGACAGTGCAAATACCCCTCAGCAGACTCCATTTCCGTGTGCAGCCGCTTCCGGAAAGGACGTCCTGAAGGTGAATGACGACAAGACGCTCCAGGTGCGGTCCTATCCATTCGGAGAGGCCTCCGGTCTTGAATTGGACCCGACGTACGCGGAGCTCCGCGAGCACGAGCCGCTGAGCCGGGTCAAGCTCCCGTACGGCGACGAGGCCTGGCTCGCCACCCGCTACGCGGACATCCGCAAGGTGATGACCGACAACACCTTCAGCCGGGCGGAGACGCTCCACCGGGACGAGCCCCGGATCGGCGCGGAGGTCGTCGACCGCGGCCTGCTGTCGATGGACCCGCCGGACCACACCCGGCTGCGCCGGGTCGCCAACGCCGGCCTGACGCCCCGGCAGACCGAACGGCTGCGCCCGCTCACCCAGCGGAAGGCCGACGAACTGCTCGACGCGCTCGCCCGCAAGGAATCCCCGGCCGATTCCCCGACCGACCTGATGGAAGAATTCATCAACCCGCTGGCCGTCACTGTCATCTGCGAACTGCTCGGCGTGCCCTTCGAGGACCGTGCGGATTTCCAGGAATGGTCCCAGGCAGTGGTTTCCACGACCTCGCTCTCGCCGGAGCAGATGACCGCATACATGGGGAACCTCCACCGCTATATGGCGAAACTGGTCGGCATACGCCGCAGCGAGCCGACCGACAGCCTCCTCAACGGCATGATCCAGGCCCGGGACGAGGACCCCGAGCGGCTCACCGAGGACGAGCTGGTGCTGGTCGCGGTGCGCCTGCTCGCCCCCGGCGTGCAGAACACCGTGCTCACCCTCGCCAACTTCGTGCTCACCCTCATGCAGCACCCGAAGGAGTTCGACCGCATCCGGTCGAACCCCGAGCTGGTGCCGGCGGCCGTGGAGGAGCTCATCCGCTACGTCCCCTTCCACACGTCGACGATGTTCCCCCGCTACGCGACCGCGGACGTCGAGCTCGGCGGGACGGTCGTGCGCGCCGGCGAGGCCGTGGTCGGCTCGATCTGCGCCGCCAACCGGGACCCGGACGTCTTCGCCTCGCCCGAGGAGCTCGACTTCGAGCGCGGCGCCAACCCGCACCTGGGCTTCGGCCTCGGCGCCCACTTCTGCCCGGGCGCGCACCTGGCCCGCATGCAGCTGCAGGTGGCGATCGGTGCGCTCGCGCGCCGCGTCGAGGGCCTGCGCCTCGCGGTGCCCGAGGAGGAGCTGAGCTGGAAGCAGGGCATGGTCGTGCGCTGGCTCGACGCCCTGCCCGTCACCTGGTCGCGCATCGCCGCCCGGCCGGCCGACACCGAGGCCGCTGACAGCGCCTGACCCCGGCTGCGCCGCTGACACCACCTGGCACCACCTGGCACCGGTGCCGCCCGGCACCGCCCACACGATGCTCCTGGAGCGCCGCGGCATCGG
>NZ_JBPQTW010000283.1:0-7267 GCF_051386535.1 Streptomyces sp. URMC 127 | reverse complement strand
CCACTGCCCCGACGCCTCGGCGAGCCGTACGGCGTCGGGGCAGTGGCCCGCGAACGGCAGGCCGCACCTGCGGGCCTCGTCGGCCACGGCCGGATACGCCTCACGCGGCAGCCGCGCATGCACGCGGACGAACGCCGCACCGCCCGCCGCTGCCCTGCGCACCGCCCGGCGGGCCGCCGCTCCGTCCCGTACGGTCACGGACCCCGGCCACAGGACCGGCCCGCCGTCGAGGGGCGCACTACCGCTTCCGGCGAAAGTCGTCACTCCCCTCCGTACGGGCGTCGCGGCGCTGTTGTCGACATCCGTACGGGAGTCGATCAGGCCCGGGAGGACGTACCGGCCTGCGAGGTCCACCACGTGGGCGCCCTGCGGCGCCGGGACATCGGCCGACCGGCCCACCGTCACGATGCGCCCGGCACGGACCACGACCGTCATGCCCGGCCGCGGCGGCTCGACGCCGGGGGCGGCGATGAGCGTCGCGTGCGTCAGGACGAGGGGCCGTACGGCCGCCCCGGCGCCGCCCGCGGCCGCCACCGCCCTGCCGGCCGCTGCCGTGCCGCCGAGGGCGAGCGCGCTGCCGAGCGCCGCCGCGCCGCCCATGAAGAGGCGCCTGCCGGGCTCCGTCATCCCGTCCACCTCTCCGGGGCGCCGAGGGTCTTCCCTCGATGCCTACCCGATGCCTACCCGACGAGCGTGCGGTGCGGCCACCGCGCGCGGGCCTGTTCCTCCGACCGCATGAGCGCGAACGTCGGCAGGCCGGCCGCCGCACCGTCCGCGAGGAGATCCGGGAGGGCGGGCACGGGCGCGACGGCGGCGACATCGTCCAGCACCAGGGTCAGTGGTGGGTCGAGCCGACCGGCAGATGACCGTCCGGCCATGCCCCGGCCGCGCTCGACCACGCTTGAGACGAGTGCGGTCAGCAGGGGCATCGCACCCGGGCGGGTGCGCGGATCCTCAATCGCCTCACCCACCACGTAAAGGGTTCCCCCCTCGGCCACAAATGATTCCCAGGCGAGGGAATCGGCCCGGTGCGGATTGCAGGCGTCGCGGACGTTGACGGACGACAGTGCGCCCAGCGCACGCGCGGTCAGCTCCTGGGCGGCCTCGCGGCGTTCGGGATACCCCGTGAGCGCCGATTCGAGCTCCCCGGCCGCGCCGCCCGCCGCCTTCACGTGCGTCCGCAGGATCCGTACCGGCTCGTGCGCGGCCGCTCCCTGTGCCCAGCGCAGCACCTGGCGGAACGGCCGGCCGTCCACGGCGGCGGCGTGCAGCCAGCAGCGCAGCAGCGTTTCCGCAGTGTCCGCGGTGGCCGAGTCGAGGGCGCTGTGCGGGCGTACGGGGGCGAGCAGGGCGGCCGCGCGGGCGGCGGCGGTCTCCCGGGCCGTGCAGCCCCTCAGGGGTGACCAGCGGAGCCGGTCGGGGGTGTCCAGGAGGTGGCTGGGGTCGAAGACGTGCACGGGGCCGAGCTTGGCGCGGGCGTCCTTGGTGCCGGCCCACAGGGCGGCGTCGCTCGTGGTGACGAGCACGGGGCCGGCCGCCTCCAGGACGGCGCGGGCGGCGGTGTCGCCGCGCTCGGCGCCGTAGCGGACGCCGGGGGCGACGGGGCCTGCGGCGGGGCTGCCGGTCGCGCCCTGCGGGGCGGGCGTCCGGGGCCCGGGCACGGGCAGGGCCCCTGCGGGGCCGCCCGGCTCCGTCCACGCCCCCGGCCCCGCCGACGTGCCGTCAGAGGGGCCGGGGGCGTGAGCAGCCCTGCCGTCGGTGCTGTCCGGCTGCGGGGAGCGCGGGACGGCCTCCGGGGCCCTGGTGCGGTCACCGCTCCCGGGAACGGCCCGGCCGGTGGCCGGGCCCGTCTCCACGGCCCGGTCCGGCGGTCCGGGCCGTCCCGCCGGCGGGCGCCCGTCCGCGGAGGTGAGGGCCGTCTCCGGGTCCCCGGTGGTGCGGGCGCCTGTCGTCCGGGCCCCGGCCGCGGTCCTGCCTGTCCCGTAGGACGCGTCCGCGCCGCTCCCGCTGCCGGAGGCCGCACCCGCGAGGGAACCCGCGGCCGCCCGCCGTCGTGCCCGTACCGCCTTCCAGCGCGCCACCGTGCCGACCACGAAGACGCCCAGGACGATCAGCACCAGCAGTTCGCCGATGAGGAGGCCCCAGAACAGGCCGTAGCCCGAGAGGCTCTCCGCAGGGGTGTCCGGCCAGGCGGCCGGCAGGTCGCGCGGCTGCGTCACCAGGTGCCGCAGGGCCATGGGCGTACGGGTGAGGGTGACCGCCTCCGGCCAGGCGCCGTGGGCGAACAGCCCCGCCAGGCCCGTCGTCCCCCACACCAGTAGCGTCATGCCCAGCAGCAGCACGATGACCGCCATCAGCAGCCCGTCCGGGATGCCGCGCTCCGGCTGCCGGTCGCTCATCGCCGTTCCCCCCGTCCCCGGCCCGGTCTCAGGCCACCGTCGATTCCGACTCCGAAGACGCGTCCGCCTCCAGGGCCGCGGCCGCGCGCTCCGCGGCCGCGGCCTCCGCCGCCAGCTCGCGGGCGAAGTCGCCGTCCTCGGTCATGGCCCGGTCGGTGTAGACGAGCGGCCGTTCGATGTCGGTGACGAGGTGCTTGACGACCTGGACGTTGCCGTTGACGTCCCAGACGGCGATGCCCGGCGTCAGCGTGGGGATGATCTCGACGGCCCAGCGGGGCAGGCCGAGCACCCGGCCCGTGGCCCGGGCCTCGTCGG
Source organism: Streptomyces sp. URMC 127 (assembly GCF_051386535.1). Classification (NCBI taxonomy): domain Bacteria; kingdom Bacillati; phylum Actinomycetota; class Actinomycetes; order Kitasatosporales; family Streptomycetaceae; genus Streptomyces; species Streptomyces sp. URMC 127. The sequence goes on along the minus strand of NZ_JBPQTW010000283.1, from coordinate 4,553 downwards.
CCTTCTGGGCGTAGATGGTGCGCGTGGAGGCCATCTTCAGGATCGCCGCGGCCTCGCGGGCGGCCGCGCCGTCGACGACGTCGGACAGGTGGTGGACGACCGCCACGAACGACAGGCCGAGCCGGCGGCCGAACTTCAGCAGCCGCTGGAAGAGCTGCGCCACGAACGGCGAGTTGATGATGTGCCAGGCCTCTTCGACCAGGAAGATCCGTTTCTTCCGGTCGGGCCTGATCCACGTGTGCTCCAGCCAGACGCCCACGATCGCCATCAGGATGGGCATGGCGATGGAGTTGCGGTCGATGTGCGAGAGGTCGAAGACGATCAGCGGGGCGTCGAGGTCGATGCCGGCCGTCGTCGGCCCGTCGAACATGCCGCGCAGGTCACCGTCCACGAGCCGGTCCAGGACCAGCGCGACGTCGAGGCCCCAGGCCCGTACGTCGTCTATGTCGACGTTCATGGTCTCCGCGGACTCGGCCTCCGGGTGCCGCAGCTGCTCCACGATGTCGGTGAGGACCGGCTGGCGGTCGAGGACCGTCTCGTTGCCGTCGGCGGAGCCGAACGCGTTGAGCACGGCGGCGTGGGCGACCTTCAGGGCGAAGCCGGCCCGTTCGTCGAGCCCGCGGCCGGTGGCGACCTCGATGATGGTGCGCAGGAGGGCGAGCTGGCCGGTCGTGGTGATCGCCGGGTCGAGCGGGTTGAGCCGGATGCCGCCGTGCAGGGCGGCGGCGGGGTCGAGCCGGATGGGGGTTATCCCCAGCTGCTGTGCGATCAGGTTCCACTCGCCGACGCCGTCCTCGCCCTGGGCGTCCAGGACGACGACCTGCCGGTCGCGGAAGCGCAGCTGGCGCAGGACGTAGGTCTTCTCCAGGGCGGACTTGCCGTTGCCGGACTCGCCGAGGACGAGCCAGTGCGGCGCGGGCAGCTGCTGCCCGTAGAGCTGGAAGGGGTCGTAGATGTAGCCCTTGCCGGAGTACACCTCACGCCCGATGACCACGCCGGAGTCGCCGAGGCCGGGGGCGGCGGTCGGCAGGTAGACGGCCTGGGCCTGGCCGGTGGAGGTCCGTACGGGCAGCCGGGTGGTCTCCACCTTCCCGAAGAGGAAGCTGGTGAACGCGTCGGTCAGTGAGGCGAGCGGGTCGAGCACGGCATGCCCCTATCGTCGGATGCCGGTCGCGAACGGCAGGGTGTTGACGAAGGCCCGGTGGTGCTCGCGGTCGCACCACTCCAGCTTCAGGTAGCTCTTGCCGGCCGAAGCTCTTATGGTCCGCTTGTCGCGCGCGAGCGCTTCCGGCGAGCGCGACGACACCGTGATGTAGCCGACGAGGTTGACGCCGGCCGCGCCGCTGGCGAGGTCCTCGCCGCGCTGGTCGACCCGGGAGTGGTGGGCCACGTCGCGCGGGTCGACGACGCGGTTCATCTTGGCGGCGCGGGAGGCGTCCGCGTCGTCGTTGGTCTTCTCCGTCAGCATGCGCTCGATGGCCACGTCCGTCGGCTCCAGGTCCATGCAGACCGCGACCGTACGGATCACGTCCGGGGTGTGGACGAGGAGCGGCGCGAGGAAGTTGACGCCCACGGGGGTCATGGGCCACTCCTTCACCCACGCCGTCGAGTGGCACCAGGGTGCGCGGGTTGACGACTCGCGGGTCTTCGCCTGGAGGTAGGTGGGCTCCATGGCGTCCAGCTCGGCCGGCCAGGCGTTGCGCTGGGTCATGGCCTGGATGTGGTCGATGGGGTGGTCCGGGTCGTACATGGAATGGATCAGGGAGGACAGCCGGCCCTGGCCGAGCGGCTGCCGGACCCGGATGTCGGCCTCGGCGAGGCGCGCGCAGATGTCGGTCAGCTCGCGCGCCATGACGACCGCGAGGCCCCCGTCGCGATCGAGCCGGCGCTTGCCGCCCTCGTGGCGGGAGGCGCGCGCGATGGCGTTGGCCTCGGCGGCCAGCTCGCGCGTGTAGTGCATGCAGGCGACGAGGTAGGCGCGGTGCTGCTCGGAGGAGGTCGAGACCATCGACTGCAGCTGGTCGTAGGACTCCTTGAGCCACGCCGGCGAGTTGACGTCGCCGCGCCGCTCGACGTCCTTGGCGTGGGCGTCGGGGTCGGCGGGGAGCGTGCGGGCGAGCATCTGGATGCGCGTGACGTAGCCGTCGCCGTTGGCGACGTGCTTGAGGAGGGTGCCGAACCGGTCGACCAGCGCCTCCTGGTCCTCCGAGTCGCGCAGGCCCACGCCGGGGCCCTCGATCTCGATCGCGGCGGTGACCGTGCGGCGGTCGGCGTGCAGCAGGACGGCGATCTCGTCGGGGCCGAAGGGCGCCGCGAGCCAGTTGATCCGCCCGATGCCCGGCGGGGGGCCCACCTCGACCTCGCGGCCGTCCAGGCGGGTGCCGGCCTCGGCGGCGCCCGAGCGGTAGGTGGTGCCGCGGCGCAGGGTGCGCTTGTACGTGCGGTTGATTTCGAACCACTTGTAGAAGGTGCGGCCCTTGTACGGGACGTACACCGCGGCCAGCGCCAGCGCGGGGAACCCGGAGAGCGTGACGATCCGCAGCGGCAGCACGGGCACGAGCAGGCCGCACATCATGCCGAGGAACGCCCCGGCGATGATCAGCGCGATCTCCCCGGTCTCCCGGTTCTTGCCGACGACCGCGTTGGGACGCGCGCGGCCGATCAGATACGTACGGCGGGCCGCGACCGGCTGGGACTGGGCCTGGATCGTCAACTCCGCTCACCTCCTGTGTTGCTGCGGTTCTGTGCGCGGGGCGCGGGAATCGCGGCGGAACCGCTGCTTCCGCCTCCGCTCCCGTTGTCGCCGGTGCGAGCGGGGGGGGCGGGTGCTGTGCGCGGCGACTCCGCCCGCCACGGCGTCGGCGGGCCGGTGCTGCTGGCCGCTGTTGCCGGAGCCGCGGGCGCTGTGGGCGGTGATGCCCTGCTTGACCAGGGCGGCGGGGGAGGAGATCACGGCGGCGGCCTGGCGCGAGGCCGCGTCGTTGCTGGCGCTGCGGGTATTGACGATCTCGTCGCCGAAGCCGGGCACGAAGCGGTAGATCATCGCGCTGGCGAAGATGGCGAGGATGATGATCGCGAGCCCGGAGACGACGGCCGAGAAGGAGTCCGGCCCCTTGCCGGAGGACAGCGCTCCGGCGAGACCCAGCACGACCACGATGATCGGCTTGACCAGGATCACCGCGATCATGATGCCCGCCCAGCGGCGGACGTGCTTCCACATGTTCTTGTCGACCAGGCCCGCGTAGACGGCCGTGCCGAGGAGCGCGCCCGCGTAGAGCAGCGCGGCCCGGATCACCAGCTCCAGCCAGAGGACGCCCGCGGCGAGCACGGACACGAGCGACACGACGATCAGCATGATCGGGCCGCCGCCGATGCCGGTGCCCTTCTTGAGGGCATTGGCGAACCCGCCGAAGAAGGCGTCGTTGTTGGCGTTGGTGCCGGAGGCGATGGCTTCCGTGACGGCGTCGGTGGCCGAGACGAGCGTGTAGAGGATGAGCGGGGTGAACGCGGAGGCCAGCACGGTCAGCCAGAGGAAGCCGACGGCTTCGGTGAACGCCTCGGTGAACGGCACGCCGCGGACGGCGCGCTTGGCGACGGCCAGCAGCCAGAGCACGAGCGTGAGCACGGTGGAGGCGGCGAACACGACGGCGTACTGGCGCAGGAAGGTGGCGTTGGTGAAGTCGACATTGCCGGTGGCCTGGACGGCGCCGGACAGCTTGTTGACGATCCATGAGGCGGCCTCGCCGCAGCCCTTGGCGAGGGAGGCGAGGGGGTCTAAGGCGGTCTGGGGGTCGGGGGGTGACGTGTTCTTGTCGCCCTGGCAGATGCTCCGGGCAGGGCCCCGAACCAGGTCGCTGCACTCGCTGTCGCCCTTCGGGCTGGGGCTCGTGCTCGGGCCGGGCGAGGGCGTGGGCGCCGCGAAGACGCGTGTGGCGGTGATGACGACCGTGGCCTGGACGGTTGCCAGGACGGCCGTGGCGGACAGGGCCCGTCGGCCGCGACTACCTCGCATAGGTGAACCCTCCGTAGCCGGTGACCGCGTTGGCGATGTCCTTCGCGCTGGAGGCCGGTACGTCCCCGCTCACCGGGGCCGGGCCGTCCTTCTGCGACTGGTCGGCGACCTTCCAGTCGCCGTCGACCCAGCTGAGCTGCATGGTGATGGTGAACCAGCCGGCGTTCACCGGCTTGGTGGAGCCTTCGCCCGCCAGCCCGATGAGGCCCGTGCACCAGACCTCGACGGTGGCCTTGTCGTCACCGAACTGCGTGGACTTGGAGCCGACGGGGATGGTCCGGGAGACGAACGTGAAACCCTTGGGCGTCGAGCCGTCCTCGTTGAGCCCCGCGCTCTTGAAGAAGGCGGGTGAATAGGCCTTGTCCAGAGTGGTCTGGAACCTCTCGACCGCGGACGGCGCGATGACCGCCTGCACGATCTGGTGCCGCTTGTCGGCGGAGAACATGTCGGAGGATCCGAGCGCTACCGCGTAGTTGGACGCAGCGGACTGCGCCCCCTGCTCCGTACGCGCAAACCCCGAAGCGATCCCCCCGTTCTTCCC
>NZ_JBPQTW010000282.1:0-7340 GCF_051386535.1 Streptomyces sp. URMC 127 | reverse complement strand
CACGAGGCCCCGCCTGTCCCGCCCCGCGCGCCCCTTCATCGCGTGCCCCGGCGGCGCAGCGTGTCCAGCAGCACGGCCAGCGCGATCACCAGCCCAGTCGCTACCTGCTGCCAGAACGCCGACACGCTCAGCAGGTTGAGGCCGTTGCGCAGCACCGCGAGGATCAGCGCCCCGATGAGCGTGCCCGACGCCTTCCCCGAGCCGCCCGACAGGCTCGCCCCGCCGATCACGACGGCCGCGATGGCGTCCAGCTCGTAGCCCACCGCGGCCTGCGGCTGCGCCGACGTCAGCCGCGCGGCCAGCACGATGCCGGCCACGGCCGCGAACAGCCCGGACAGCGCGTAGATGACGAGCTTGCTGCGCCGTACGCCGATCCCCGACAGCCGGGCCGCCTCCTCGTTGCCGCCGATCGCGAACATGGCGCGGCCGGTGTACGTACGGGCCAGGATCAGCGCCGCGAGCGCTCCCGCCGCGGCCAGCACGAGGACCGGCACCGGCAGCCGGCCGCCGAGGGTGCCGCCGAGCCCGCCGAGGGCGGACGGGAAGGGGATGGGAGAGCCCCCGGAGATCACGAGGGCCAGGCCCCGGGCGACCGAGAGCATCGCCAGGGTCGCGATGAAGGCGGGCAGCCTCCCGTACGCGACGAGCGCGCCGGACACCAGCCCCGCCGCCGCGCCCACGGCGAGGCCGAGCAGCAGCGACAGCCAGACCGGCAGGCCCTCCTTCGTCGCGCACCACGCCACGACGGTCGCCGACAGGGCGGCGACCGAGCCGACGGACAGGTCGATGCCCGCCGACACGATCACGAACGTGACGCCGAACGCGAGGATCGCCGTCACCGACGCCTGTGCGCCCACGTTGAGGAGGTTCTGCCCGTTCAGGAAGTCCCGGGACAGCACCGCCATCACCACGACCAGGGCGATCAGCCCGCCCAGCGGGCCGTTGCGGAGCACCGCCCGCGCGAACCACTGCCCGGGGGCGCCCCTCCCGGGCGCCCGCAGCACCTCAGCCTGCACCGGAGCCCTCCATCGCGCTCGCCTCGTACGTGCCGCCGTCGTTCACCGGCCGCAGGGCCAGCTCCATGACCGCGTCCTGCGTGGCCCGTTCGCCCGCCAGCTCCCCGGCGATCCGGCCCTGGGACATCACCAGCACCCGGTCGCTCATGCCGAGCACCTCGGGCAGGTCACTGGAGATCATCAGCACGGCGTGGCCCGCCGCCGTCAGCTCGTTGACGAGCCGGTAGATCTCCACCTTCGCGCCGACGTCGATGCCGCGCGTCGGCTCGTCGAGGATCAGCAGCCGGGCCCCGGCCAGCAGCCACTTGCCGATGACGATCTTCTGCTGGTTGCCGCCCGAGAGGGTGCGCGCCGTCTGCTCCAGCCCGCTCATGCGCACCTTCAGCCGCTCGGCGATCGCAGCCGCCCGCCGCCGCTGGCCGCGCCGGTCCACGAACCCGCCCCGGGTGTCCCGCTCCAGCCGGGCCAGGGTGAGGTTGTCACCGAGCGAGGCGTCCATCAGCAGACCCTGGCCCTTGCGGTCCTCGGGAACGAGCCCGAGCCCGGCCCGCATCGCCGCGCGCACGTCGCCGCGGGGCAGGACCCGCCCGCAGGCCTCCACGCTCCCGGCGTCGTAGCGGTCCGCGCCGAACAGCGCCCGCGCCACCTCAGTACGGCCCGCGCCCACCAGGCCCGCGAGCCCGACGACCTCCCCGGCCCGGACGTCGAAGGAGACGTCGCGGAAGGCGGGTTCGCGGGTCAGCCCGCGCACCCGCAGCAGCGGCGGCCCCGGTTCGGCGGGCCGCTCGCGCGGGTACTGGTCGGCGATGTCGCGGCCGACCATCAGGCGGATCAGCTCGTCCTCGTCCGTCGTGGCGGGCACCTCGGCCACCGAGCGGCCGTCGCGCAGGACCGTCACCCGGTCGCCGAGCGCCGCGATCTCCTCCAGGTGGTGGGTGATGAAGACGATGCCGGTGCCGCTGTCGCGCAGCTCGCGGACGATGCCGAAGAGCGTGCCCGTCTCCTCGGCGGTGAGCACCGCCGTCGGCTCGTCCATGATCAGGATGCGGGCGCCGAGGCTCAGGGCCTTGGCGATCTCCACCATCTGCAGGCGGGCGACGCCGAGCTCCGACACGGGAGCGGCGGGGGAGACGTCCAGGCGCACGCGGCGCAGGAGTCCTGCGGCCCGCGCCCGCATCGTGCGCCGGTCGACCAGCCCGAGGCGGGTGCGCGGCAGGCGGCCCAGGAAGATGTTCTCGGCGACCGTCAGGCCGGGCACGAGGGTGAACTCCTGGTAGATGGTGGCGATGCCCAGCCGTTCCGCGTCCTGCGCGGAGCGGACGGCGACCTCGCGGCCGCCGACGAGGATGCGGCCCGCGTCGGGCCGGTGGACACCGGCGAGCACCTTGATGAGGGTGCTCTTGCCGGCGCCGTTCTCGCCGAGGAGGACGTGCACCTCGCCCGCGCGCAGCCGTAAGGAGACGCCGTCCAGGGCGCGGACGCCCGGGAACGCCTTGGTGACGCCCTCGGCCCGCAGCAGCTCGCGGCCGTCCGGCGCGGCATCGTGGGCGCCCGTCATGCGCTGCCCCCTTTCCTGGTCTCCTGGTGTCAGTGGGCTGCCGGTTCGCCGCACGAGCGGCGCTTGACGAGCCGGGCGGGCAGCAGGACCGACGGGGGCTCGCGTCCCTCGATGCGCTCCAGCAGCGTGCGCACGGCGGCCTCGCCCAGCGCGCGCGTCGGCTGGGCGACGGCCGTGAGCGGCGGGTCGAGGTGGGCGAACCACGCCACGTCGTCGAAGGCGACCAGCGCCACGTCGGAGGGCACGCGCAGCCCGCGCGCCCGCACCTCGTCCAGGGCGCCGAGCGCCATCAGGTTGTCGGTGGCCAGCACGGCGTCCGGCGGCTCGGGAAGGTCCAGCAGGCGCCGCATGACCTGCCGGCCGCCCTCCGGGCGCAGGTCCGGCGAGGCGCCGGTGCGCTCCGGCGGCAGGGCGATGCCGTGGGCGGCGAGGGCCGCCCGGAACAGCTCCAGGCGCTCGTCTCCTACGGGCGTCCCGGCCGGCGCGACGATGACGGCCGGCCGGCGCCGCCCCAGCGCCGCCAGGTGCGCCGCGAGCTCCGTCAGCGCGGCCCGGCCCTCCGCCCGGACGCACGGGGCGTCGACGCCCGGCACCGTCCGGTCGAGGAGCACCAGCGGCGTGCCGGCGCCGGCGGCCTCGCGCAGCATGGCCGATCCGGTGCCCGCGGAGCTGACCAGCAGGCCGTCGATGCGCCGGTCGAGGAGCGTACGGATGTGGTCGTCCTGCTGCTCCGTGCTCTCGCCGGCGTTGCCGATGATCAGGCTGTACCCCAGCCGCCGGGCCTCCTGCTCGACGGCGTCGGCCAGCTCGGTGAAGAAGGGGTTGCGCAGGTCGCTGATGACGAGCCCGAGCGTACGGGTGCGGGCGGTGCGCAGGGCGCGGGCGACGCCGTCGGGCCGGTAGCCGAGCTCGGCCACGGCGGCCAGCACGCGCTCGCGGGTCGCGGCGACGGGGGAGCGGCCGTTGAGGACGCGGGAGACGGTGGCGACGGAGACGCCGGCCCGCTCGGCGACGTCCTTGATGTTCGCCATCGCGCTGCGCCTCCCGCCCCGGTCGTGCAATCGGTTTCATGCCGTTGCTGCGGGTCAGGTAATCGATTACACCGCGGCGGCGTCAAGACACCGGTGACGTAAGGCACATCACACGCGCATCACACAGCACGTCACCCCTGCCAGCTCCAGTGGGCCACCTCCGGCATGTCCACCCCGTGCTCGCGGATCCACGCGTGGTGCCGCGTCCGGGCGTCCGCCATGGCCTGCCGTACGGACGCGGCGCGCACGCCCAGGCCCGGGACGCGGTCGATGACGTCCATGACCAGGCGGTAGCGGTCGAGGTCGTTGCGGACGACCATGTCGAAGGGGGTGGTCGTCGTCCCGGCCTCCTTGTAGCCGCGGACGTGCAGGTTGGCGTGGCCCGTGCGCCGGTAGGCCAGGCGGTGGATCAGCCACGGGTAGCCGTGGTAGGCGAAGACGACGGGCCGGTCGGTCGTGAACAGCGCGTCGTACTCCCGGTCCGGCATGCCGTGCGGGTGCTCCTCCCGCGGCAGCAGCCGCGTCATGTCGACCACGTTGACGACCCGCACGGCGAGCTGGGGCAGTTCGTGGCGGAGCAGGTCCGCGGCGGCCAGCACCTCCTGGGTGGGGACGTCTCCGGCGCAGGCCAGGACGGCGTCCGGGGGCCGGTCGCCGGTCTCGGTGCCTGCCCACTCCCACACGCCTGCGCCGCGGGCGCAGTGCGCGCGGGCCGCGTCCAGGCCGAGCCAGTCGTAGCAGGGCTGCTTGCCGGCGACGATCACGTTCACGTAGTCGCGGCTGCGCAGCACGTGGTCGGCCACGCACAGCAGCGTGTTGGCGTCCGGGGGCAGGTAGACGCGGACGACTTCGGGGGACTTGTTGAGGACGTGGTCGACGAAGCCGGGGTCCTGGTGGGAGAAGCCGTTGTGGTCCTGGCGCCAGACGTGCGAGGTCAGCAGGTAGTTGAGGGAGGGCACGGGGCGGCGCCACGGCAGGGTCCGCGCCGTCTTGAGCCACTTGATGTGCTGGTTGACCATCGAGTCGACGATGTGGACGAAGGCCTCGTAGCAGGAGAACAGGCCGTGGCGGCCGGTGAGGGTGTAGCCCTCCAGCCAGCCCTGGCAGAGGTGTTCGGACAGCACTTCCATCACCCGGCCGTCGTGGGCGAGGTGTTCGTCCGTCGGCAGCCGCCCGGCCTGCCAGGCGTTGCCGGTGGCGGCGTAGAGGGCGTCGAGCCGGTTGGAGGCGGTCTCGTCCGGCCCGGTGACGCGGAAGTTCCGGCTGCCGGCCGTGCCGGCCATGATCTGGGCCAGCAGGCCGCCGAGGACGCGGGTCGGCTCGTGCAGGGCCGTGCCGGGCTTGTCGACGGGCACCGCGTAGTGCTCCAGCGGCGGAACGGGCAGGGAGCGGGTGAGCAGGCCGCCGTTCGCGTGCGGGTTCGCGCCGAGCCGCCGGTCGCCCTCGGGCACGCAGGCGAGGACGGCGGGGCGGGGGCGCCCGTGCTCGTCGAAGAGCTCCTCGGGCCGGTACGAGCGCAGCCACTCCTCCAGCTGCCGCAGGTGGTCCGGGTTGTCGCGGACGCCCGGGAGCGGCACCTGGTGGGAGCGCCAGGTGCCTTCCACCGGCAGGCCGTCGACGTCCGCGGGGCCGGTCCAGCCCTTGGGCGTGCGGAGCACGATCAGCGGCCAGTGCGGGCGGTCGGTCACACCGTCCTCGCGGGCGGCGCGCTGGGCGAGGGCGATGTGGTCCAGGGCCCGGTCCATGGCGCGGGCGAGGGCGCGGTGCACCTCCATGGGGTCGTCGCCGGTGACGTGGATCGGCTCGTGCCCGTAGCCGCGCAGGAGCTTGTCCAGCTCCCCCTCGGGCAGCCGGGCGAGCACCGTGGGATTGGCGATCTTGTAGCCGTTGAGGTGCAGGACGGGCAGGACGGCGCCGTCGTGGACGGGGTCGAGGAACTTGTTCGCGTGCCAGGAGGCGGCCAGCGGGCCGGTCTCGGCCTCGCCGTCGCCGATGACGCAGGCCACGAGCAGGCCGGGGTTGTCGAGGGCGGCACCGTAGGCGTGGGCGAGGGAGTAGCCCAGCTCGCCGCCCTCGTGGAGCGAGCCGGGGGTCTCGGGGGCGACGTGGCTGGGCACGCCGCCGGGGAAGGAGAACTGCCGGAACAGCCGCTCCATGCCGTCGGCGTCGCGGCTGACGTCCGGGTAGACCTCGCTGTAGCTCCCCTCCAGCCACGCGTTGGCGAGCACGGCGGGGCCGCCGTGCCCGGGCCCCCAGATGCAGACGGCGTCCAGCCCACGGGCCTTGACGACGCGGTTGAGGTGGGTGTGGATCAGGTTGAGGCCGGGGGAGGTGCCCCAGTGGCCGAGCAGCCGGGGCTTGATGTGCTCGGGCTCCAGGGGAACGGCCAGCAGCGGGTTGCTCAGCAGGTAGATCTGGCCGGCGGCCAGGTAGTTGGCGGCGCGCCAGTGGGCGTCGAGCGCGGTCAGTTCGGCGGCGGAGGGCCCGTCCGGCTGCGGGCCCGCGGGCCCGTCCGTCCCGGGTCCGGTGCGGTCGGCGTGCTCGGGCATACGGCCTCCTCGGGACGCGGTGCCGGGTACCCGCCGCCGGGCGCCCCAAACGCCCGCCGGCCGGGCACGGGACACGCTGCCGGCCGCGGCGGCGCGCGCGTAGGGCCGGTCCGGCCAGCTTGGACGACCTGCCGGGCCCGACACGTACGGTCACGAATCGTCGGCGCCGAGTCGCGCAACCGGCCCGCCCGGGTGATCCTGAGGCACGTGGCCGGCCTCCCGGCCGCCGCCCCGCGGCCCGCGCGGAGGCGTTCCGCCGACCTGTTTGCCCATGCCCGTCAAGGGCAGCCGCAACTACCGGAAGGTGCTTCCGGCCGGCAGGCACTCCTTTTGCCCAGGAGGAGGACTGTGACGATGGACCGGACGACGACCGCGGACCGGACGACGCGCCGTCGCCACCGCGACGCCCCCGACACCGCCGCCTCCTTCGCCCGCCTGGCGGAGCTGCCGGACGGCGCCGAGCGCGACCGGCTGCGCCAGGACGTCATCGCCGCCTGGCTGCCCATGGCGGAGCGCATCAGCCTGCGCTTCCGCAGCAGCGGCGAGAGCCCCGCGGACCTGCGGCAAGTGGCGGCGCTGGGGCTGGTCAACGCCGTGGACCGGTACGACCCCCGGCTCGGCCACGCCTTCGAGACCTTCGCCGTGCCCACGATCGTCGGCGAGCTCAAGCGGCACATCCGCGACCACGCATGGTCGCTGCACATACCCCGCCGCGACCAGGAGCTCCGCACGGCCGTGCGGACCGCGCAGACGGCCCTGGGCCAGCGCGACGCCCGCGCCCGGCCCAGCCCCGCCGAGCTGGCCGCCGAGTGCGGCCTGTCGGAGGACGAGGTGCTCCGGGGCCTGGCCGCCGAGGGCGTGCACAACACGCTGTCGCTGGACCACCCCGTGCAGGGCGCGGGCGACCTCCCCCTCTCCGACACCCTCGGCGGGGTCGACCCGGCGCTGGACCTGGTGGTCGACCGGCAGGCCCTCGAACCGCTGCTCAGAGCCCTCACCGAGCGCGAGAAGTACGTCCTGTACTGGCGGTTCTTCGGCAACCTCACCCAGAAGCAGATCGGTGCGCGGCTGGGCGTCTCCCAGATGCAGATCTCCCGCATCCTCAGCCGGACCTGCGCACGGCTGCGCGAGCAGCTCCTCGCCCCCGCCGGGACCCCGGCCACCGGCTGACCCGGCCCCCTCCTCC
>NZ_JBPQTW010000281.1:0-7347 GCF_051386535.1 Streptomyces sp. URMC 127 | reverse complement strand
CGGCGAGGCCGGCGGGGAGGGCCAGGGCGGCGAGCGCGAGCAGCAGCGGCCCGAGGGCGCGGGCCGCGGCCGTGCGCAGCAGCCCGGCCAGGGCGGCCTCGCCGCGGCGCAGCCAGCCGGCGGCCAGCAGGCCCACCGCGACGTGGCAGGCCAGCAGCAGCCAGGGCAGCGCCGGGCCGCCGGCGTGCGGGGCGTCGCCGCCGGTGGTCATGCGGGCCAGCGGGGTGCCGAGTTCGCCGCGGCAGGCGATGTCCAGGCCCAGGGCGTGCAGGGGGCCCGCGACGGGCCCGCCGGCCCGGCCGTAGCACGCGTGCTGGCCCGTGGTGAAGACGGTGTCCGCCGTCAGCTCCAGCGGGATCAGCAGGGCGGCGATGGAGCCGTAGCCGCGCTCACGGCCGGCGAGGGCGTAGGCGACGGCGAAGAAGGCCGCCGCCAGCCCGGCGACCGTGGCGGCGGGCAGGGGCGTGCGGGAGAGCAGGACGTGCGAAGCGGCGGACAGCGTGACACAGAGCGCCGTGAAGAGCGCCGCGCGCAGCGCCCGCAGTCGAACTCCCGTCCCCTCCATGAGGCCGAAGTCTGCCACGGCAGCCGTGAAGTGTCGTGTCAAGATTCGGCATCACTGAACGTCACCGGAGGGGACGGGACACCGGGGCGCGGGGGTGCCGCGGGGCCTTAGGACTTGAGGGCCGCGTCGATCGCCTTGGTGTACTGCTCGGGGGTGATCGGGACGTTCTTGCCGTCCTCCGCCGTCAGCTTCTTGCCGTTCATCTTCAGGGTGGGCGTGCCGGTGACGTCCTTGGCCTTGTCGAACTCGTCGGACACCGTCAGCGCCCACTTGTCGAACGTGCCGTCCTTGACGTTCTTCTCGAACTCCTTGTTGCCCTTGAGCGCCGGGACCTCGTTCGCGACCTTCAGCAGGACGTCGTCCTTGGCGTAGTCGTCCTTGGTCTCCTGCGGGTGGTTGGCCTTGGAGTACAGGGCCTTGTTGTAGGCGCTGAAGGCCTCCGGGCTGACGTTCAGGGCGGCGCCGAGCGCGCTGAGGGCGTTCTTGGAGCCGCTGCCGCCGAAGTTGCGGTCGAGGAACGTGGCGACGTGGTACGAGACCTTGTACTTGCCGTCCTTGACGTCCTTGTCGATGGTGTCACCGACGCTCTGCTCGAAGACGGAGCAGATCGGGCAGCGCATGTCCTGGTAGAGGTCCAGGGTGTGCTTGGCGTCCTTCTTGCCTATGAGGATCTCGGTGCCCTTGTCGCCGCCGGTGTTGGCGGGCTTGACGAGCTCCTTCTTCGACGCGGCCTCCCAGCTCGCGTTCAGGCCGCTCTTGCCGTCCTTGCCCAGCTGGGAGACGGCCACGACGATGCCCGCGCCGACGGCCAGGACGGCGACGACGGCGCCGCCGACGATCAGCTGGCGGCGCGTCCTGTCCTTCTTGGCCTGCCGTTCGCGCTCGGCGCGCAGCCGCTCGCGTGCGGACTGCTTGTTCTCCCAGTTGTTGCGCTTGCTCATGGTGGTGCGTTCTCTCCGTGTACGGGGTGGTGGGTCAGGCGGGGGCGGGGCCGCAGGCCGGCCCCCGCGGCGGCCCGCGCCGTACGACGGAGTGGACGAGGAGCGGAAGGGCACAGCCCGGGAGGGCGGCCCGCACGAACCGTACGGCTGACCCGCCGGGCACCGCGGCGCCGGTCGCGAGGACGGGCCGCAGCGGGCGGCACACCGCGGCGGCCGCCGCGCACAGCAGCTCCGCCAGGGCCCGCTCGCCGCGGCGCAGCCACGCGGCGGCCAGCAGGCCGACCGCGACGTGCGCCGCGAACAGCAGCCACGGGGCGGTGCCCGGCCCGGCGAACCGGGCGAGCGGCCCGCCCGTGCTGCCGCTGCACAGCCAGGCCAGCGCCCCCGGGGCGGAGGCGGGGTGGCCGGGGCGGCCGTAGCAGGTGTCCTGGCCGGTGGTGAAGAGGGCGGTGGTCGCCAGCTCCAGCGGGACCAGGAGGGCGGCGATGTGCCGGTAGCCGCGCTCCTGCCCGGCCAGCGAGTGGGCGAGCGCGAAGACGGCCGCGGAGGCCGCCGCGACCACCGGCACCGGCAGGGGCCTTCCGGACAGCAGCACGTGGGAGCCCGCGGACAGCGTGACGCACAGCGCTGTGAACAGCGCCGCGCGCAGTGCCCGCACCCATGCCGCCGATATGTCCATGAGGAACGAGTCTGGCACGGCCTGCCGTAAACGACGACTAAAGGCCGTGCCGGGGCCCTAGAGGCCGGGGATGCGGCCGTTGCGGAAGAGGTCCACGAAGATCTGGTGGTCCGCGCGGGCCCGGGCCCCGTAGGAGTGGGCGAAGTCCACCAGGAGCTCGGGGAAGCCCTCCTCGTCGGCGGCGATCACGGCGTCGATGGCCCGCTCGGTGGAGAAGGGCACCAGCGAGTGGCCGCTCTGGTCGTCCGCCGCGGCGTGCATCGTGGCCGTCGCCCGGCCGAGGTCGGCGACGACGGCCGCGATCTCGGCCGGGTCGTCCAGGTCGGACCAGTCGAGGTCGACGGCGTACGGCGAGACCTCGGCGACCAGCTGCCCGTAGCTGCGGCCCCCTTCCTGGATCTCCGTCCAGCCCAGCCAGGGGTCGGCGTGCGCCTGCAGGGCGCGCTGGGAGATCACCGTGCGGTGGCCCTCGTGGTGGAAGTAGTCGCGCACGGCCGGGTCGGTGACGTGCCGGGAGACCGCCGGGGTCTGCGCCTGCTTCATGTAGATGACGACGTCGTTCTCCAGGGCGTCGCTGTTGCCCTCCAGGAGGATGTTGTACGAGGGCAGGCCGGCGCTGCCGATGCCGACGCCGCGGCGGCCGACGACGTCCTTGACGCGGTAGGAGTCGGGGCGGGCGAGGCTGGTGTCGGGCAGCGTCTCCAGATAGCCGTCGAAGGCCGCGAGGACCTTGTAGCGGGTGGCGGCGTCCAGCTCGATCGCACCGCCGCCGGCCGTGAAGCGGCGGTCGTGGTCGCGGATCTCCGTCATCGAGGCGAGCAGCCCGAAGCGCGTCATGGAGCGCGCCTCGCGCAGGGCGCCGAGCAGCGGTCCGTCTGCGGTGTCGAGCGTGAAGGGCGGCAGCTCGGAGAGGACGTCGTGCGGGCTGCCCGCGGCCAGGGCGTGGATGCGCTCGCGGTAGGCGGCGGCGTAGGTCCGCACCAGCTCGGTGATCTTCTCGTCGCTGAGCGCCTTGGCGTGGCCGATCAGGGCGACGGAGGCGGCGAAGCGCTTGAGGTCCCAGGTGAAGGGGCCGACGTAGGCCTCGTCGAAGTCGTTGACGTTGAAGATCAGGCGGCCGTTGGCGTCCATGTACGTGCCGAAGTTCTCGGCGTGGAGATCGCCGTGGATCCACACCCGGCTCGTCCGCTCGTCCAGGTACGGGCCCGCGGCGCCCTCCGGCGCCTCCTCGGCCAGGTCCCGGTAGAAGAGGCAGGCCGTGCCCCGGTAGAAGGCGAAGGCGGAGGCCGCCATCTTCCGGAACTTGACCCGGAAGGCGGCGGGGTCGGCCGCGAGCAGCTCACCGAAGGCGGTGTGGAAAACGGCGAGGATCTCCTCGCCGCGCTGCGCGGCCCGGTCGTGCTCGGTCGCCATCGCGGGGTCCTCCTGGGGTGGGGCATGGAACGAACATCTGTGCTGTCGTGCTCAACGCGTGAGGGTACCGGCGCGTGCCCGCGGCTGTCGGTGGGGGCCGGTAACCTTCAAAACAGTCCCGCTGTGTCCGCTCAGTCCCGCTGCCCGCTCCCGCCGGAGGTCTCCCACCGTGGCCACGAAGCCGCCCTTCACGCACCTGCACGTCCACACCCAGTACTCCCTGCTGGACGGTGCCGCGCGGCTCAAGGACATGTTCAATGCCTGCAATGAGATGGGCATGACACACATCGCCATGTCCGACCACGGCAACCTGCACGGCGCGTACGACTTCTTCCACTCCGCGAAGAAGGCCGGGATCACCCCGATCATCGGCATCGAGGCGTACGTCGCCCCCGAGTCCCGGCGCAACAAGCGCCGTATCCAGTGGGGCCAGCCGCACCAGAAGCGCGACGACGTCTCCGGCTCCGGTGGTTACACCCACAAGACGATCTGGGCGGCCAACGCCACCGGCCTGCACAACCTCTTCCGGCTGTCCTCCGACGCCTACAAGGAGGGCTGGCTGACCAAGTGGCCCCGTATGGACAAGGAGACCATCAGCCAGTGGTCCGAGGGCCTGATCGCCTCCACCGGCTGCCCCTCCGGCGAGCTGCAGACCCGGCTGCGCCTCGGCCAGTTCGACGAGGCCCTGAAGTCCGCCTCCGAGTACCAGGACATCTTCGGCAAGGACCGCTACTTCCTGGAGCTGATGGACCACGGCATCGAGATCGAGCGCCGCGTCCGCGACGGTCTGCTGGAGATCGGCAAGAAGCTCGGCATCCCGCCCCTGGTCACCAACGACTCGCACTACACCTACGCCCACGAGGCCGAGGCCCACGACGCCCTGCTCTGCATCCAGACCGGCAAGAACCTCTCCGACCCCGACCGCTTCCGCTTCGACGGCTCGGGCTACTACCTCAAGTCCACGGACGAGATGTACGCCATCGACGCCTCGGACGCCTGGCAGGAGGGCTGCGCCAACACCCGGCTGGTCGCCGAGCAGATCGACACCGAGGGCATGTTCCAGTTCCGGAACCTGATGCCCAAGTTCGACATCCCCGAGGGCTACACCGAGGTCACCTGGTTCCGCGAGGAGACCATGCGGGGCATGCACCGCCGCTTCCCCGGCGGCATCCCCGAGGACCGCATGAAGCAGGTCGAGTACGAGATGGACACCATCATCTCGATGGGCTTCCCGGGCTACTTCCTCGTGGTCGCCGACTTCATCATGTGGGCGAAGAACCAGGGCATCGCGGTCGGCCCCGGCCGTGGCTCCGCGGCCGGCTCGATCGTCGCCTACGCCCTCGGCATCACCGACCTCGACCCCATCCCGCACGGCCTGATCTTCGAGCGCTTCCTCAACCCCGAGCGCATCTCGATGCCCGATGTCGACATCGACTTCGACGAGCGCCGGCGCGCCGAGGTGATCCGGTACGTCACCGAGAAGTACGGCCAGGACAAGGTCGCCATGATCGGCACCTACGGCACCATCAAGGCCAAGAACGCCATCAAGGACTCCGCCCGCGTCCTCGGCTACCCGTACGCGATGGGCGACCGCATCACCAAGGCCATGCCCGCCGACGTCCTCGGCAAGGGCATCCCGCTCTCCGGCATCCTCGACCCCGAGCACCCGCGCTACAGCGAGGCCGGCGAGGTCCGCGCGATGTACGAGAACGAGCCGGACGTGAAGAAGGTCATCGACACCGCGCGCGGCGTCGAGGGCCTGGTCCGGCAGATGGGTGTGCACGCGGCCGGCGTGATCATGTCCAGCGAGACGATCACCGACCACGTCCCCGTCTGGGTGCGCCACACCGACGGCGTCACCATCACGCAGTGGGACTACCCGAGCTGTGAGGCGCTCGGCCTGCTCAAGATGGACTTCCTGGGCCTGCGCAACCTCACGATCATGGACGACGCCGTCAAGATGGTGAAGGCCAACAAGGGGATCGACATCGATCTCCTGGCCCTCCCGCTCGACGACCCGAAGACCTTCGAGCTCCTCCAGCGCGGTGACACCCTCGGCGTCTTCCAGTTCGACGGCGGGCCCATGCGCTCCCTCCTGCGGCTGATGAAGCCCGACAACTTCGAAGACATCTCCGCCGTGTCCGCCCTCTACCGGCCGGGCCCGATGGGCATGAACTCGCACACGAACTACGCGCTGCGCAAGAACGGCCAGCAGGAGATCACCCCGATCCACCCGGAGCTGGAGAAGCCCCTCGAAGAGGTCCTGGCCGTCACCTACGGCCTGATCGTCTACCAGGAGCAGGTCCAGAAGGCCGCCCAGATCATCGCCGGGTACTCGCTCGGCGAGGCCGACATCCTCCGCCGGGTCATGGGCAAGAAGAAGCCCGAGGAGCTCGCGAAGAACTTCGTCCTCTTCCAGGAGGGCGCCCGCAAGAAGGGCTACACCGACGAGGCCATCCAGGCCCTGTGGGACGTGCTGGTCCCCTTCGCCGGCTACGCCTTCAACAAGGCCCACTCCGCCGCCTACGGCCTCGTCTCCTACTGGACGGCCTACCTCAAGGCGAACTACCCCGCCGAGTACATGTCCGCGCTGCTCACCTCGGTGCGCGACGACAAGGACAAGTCGGCGATCTACCTCAACGAGTGCCGGCGCATGGGCATCAAGGTCCTCCCGCCGAACGTCAACGAGTCCGAGGCCAACTTCGCCGCCCAGGGCGACGACGTGATCCTCTTCGGCCTCACCGCCGTCCGCAACGTCGGCCAGAACGTGGTCGACTCGATCATCCGCTGCCGCAAGTCCAAGGGGAAGTACAGCTCCTTCCCCGACTTCCTCGACAAGGTCGAGGCCGTCGTCTGCAACAAGCGCACCGTCGAATCGCTGATCAAGGCCGGCGCCTTCGACGAAATGGGCCACACCCGCAAGGGCCTGACCGCGCACTACGAACCGATGATCGACAACGTCGTCCAGGTCAAGCGCAAGGAGGCCGAGGGCCAGTTCGACCTCTTCGGCGGCATGGGCGACGACACCGGCGACGACGGGCCCGGCTTCGGGCTGGACGTGGAGTTCTCCGACGTCGAGTGGGAGAAGTCCTACCTCCTCGCGCAGGAGCGCGAGATGCTCGGCCTCTACGTCTCCGACCACCCGCTCTTCGGCATCGAGCACGTCCTCAACGACAAGGCCGACGCCGCGATCTCCCAGCTCACCGGCGGCGAGCACGCCGACGGCGCGATCGTCACCATCGGCGGCATCATCTCCGGCCTGCAGCGCAAGATGACCAAGCAGGGCAACGCCTGGGCCATCGCCACCGTCGAGGACCTGGCCGGCTCCATCGACTGCATGTTCTTCCCCGCCACCTACCAGCTGGTCTCCACCCAGCTCGTCGAGGACGCCGTCGTCTTCGTCAAGGGCCGCCTCGACAAGCGCGAGGACATCCCCCGGCTCGTCGCCATGGAGCTGATGGTCCCCGACCTCTCCAACGCGGGCACCAACGCCCCCGTGGTCATCACCATCCCCACCGTGAAGGTCACCCCGCCGATGGTGGAGCGCCTCGGCCAGGTCCTCACCCACCACCGGGGCTCCACCGAGGTGCGCATCAAGCTCCAGGGACCGCGCAAGACCACCGTCCTGCGCCTGGACCGGCACCGGGTCACCCCCGACCCCGCCCTCTTCGGCGACCTGAAGCAGCTGCTCGGCCCGTCCTGCCTGGCCGGCTGAGCACCCGCGGACCGGGGGGGGGCTCGCTGCCGCC
>NZ_JBPQTW010000280.1:0-7441 GCF_051386535.1 Streptomyces sp. URMC 127 | reverse complement strand
GGTGGGGGGAGAGTTTCTGAGGTGACGGCGGTGGCCGGTACGGGGAAGGCTGGGAGGTCGGGAGCGTCGTCGGTCCTGTGGCCGCGGTGGCTGGAGTGGCCGGGGGTGTCTGCGGCTTCGGTAAGGCAGTGAGCCTCCGCCACCTTGAAGACGCAGGCCAAAGGGCTGGGGCGACTGGTTCTCTGGGGCTTACGCTGGCCGTGGGCGGCTGTCTGAGGAGTAGATCGCCCGTCATGCAGCGGAGGTCTGGCCGATGAGCCGTCGGCAAAGGAAACGGTGCCGGTCAGGGTTGCGGTTGCAGGATCCGGCATGCGATGCGGGCCGAGGGTATTGGCGTGAAGACGGTCCCGGCCCGACGCTGCTCTTCGGGTCACGGGACCACAGCGATCGGCGAAGGTAGCGCCGCTATCCGAACTTCACATATGTCGGGTACGGCGCGGTGTACTCGCCCGACTGCCGGGAGCCGAGGAACCTGCTGGACGAGGTGCAGCTGCTGTTGGTGTACAACCGGGCGTCGGTGTCGGTGTCATTGTGCGCCAGGCGCGCGCCGCCGGGGATGGCAACGCATGGACCGGTGGGCGTGGAGCCGAGGAAGGTCTCGCGCCCGGTATCGGCGCGTGTGTAGAAGAAGGTGCCTTCAGCGGCCTGCGACGGGGTGGCCATGCCCGCCACCAGCATCAGCACTGCTGCTCCGGCGGTCGCCACGATCCTGCTCACGTGCCTCGGTGCATGCATGACGAGGTGTCCTTCCCTCTGGGGGAGTCAGGGACGTGCACATTCAGGACAGCAGGGATGACAATCTCCTAGGGTCACGTTTCGTACAATTCACCCGTGAGGGTGAGTAGGGTCGGATTCGGAGGGGCGCTGCCGCTGCGCTCGGGGTTGGTTGCGGGACTGCCTCGGCCGCTTCAGGCAGGGCGAGGGCGTCACGCGCCTTCGATGAATGCGGCGGAAGGCCCCTCGTGGTTGTCTGCGGGCAGAAAGTCCTGACGGTACGTCGGCACGCGAGGGCGCACGGCCGAGGCGCGCGTGTGGTCCGACACATCGGCCGGCCCCTGGCGACGGAGTTCACCTCGCGCGAGGCGGCGGAACTGCTGGGACTCTCCGCCGCACGCACCGGATACCTGCTGGACCACCTGTGCGACCTCCGGCTCCTCCAGTGCGACCCGCGAGGCCCGGGGGCCCCTCCCCGGTACCGGATCCCCTTGCTGGTACGGAAGTTCGTCGCCTCACGCCGCCGCTGCACCCGCCGGTGTCTTCGGCGCGGGTTTCGAGGTGACCACCGACCCGTAAACCTGCTCGCTCCCGAGCACCTCAGCACGCTGCTCGGGGCCGGGGCCGGGCACGGCGGGACGGGGCCGAGGATCCGGGATCAGCCGTCGAGATGGCGGGTGTCGCCGAGCCGGTCGAGACGGCGGTTGTGGAAGAAGTCGTCCTCGCTCAGGTGGGTGATGCTGCCCGAGGGCGCCCGGAGATTGACGTAGCCGAGCGACTCGATCGGCATCCTGATCCAGGCCGCCACGACGAAGGTCAGGGCGAAACCGTGGGTCACGATGATCTGGTGCGCACAGGGGCGTTGCAGGATCTCGTCCATGGCCGCGTAGACGCGCCCGGCGAACTCGGCCTTCGTCTCGGCGCCCGGGACCCCCTCGTCGTGCCCCATCCGGTCCCCGGCGGCGGGCGGCGCGACGAATCGCTTGTCCAGCCACGCCTGCGGCTTTCCCTCCGCCTCTCCGTAGGACTTCTCCCGGAGCCTGCGGTCCAGGACCGGTTCCACGCCGAAGACCCCGGCGATCTCCTCGGCCGTGCGCCGGGTCCGCAGCAGGTCCGAGGAGATCAGCTCGACCTCGGCGTCCTCGGGGATCTCGGTCCGCAGCGCCCGGGCGAGCAGGGCCGCCTCGCGCAGACCTGCGGGCGTGAGGTGAGAATCGTGCCACCCCCCGACCAGTCCCTCGACGTGGTGGCTCGCCTCCGGGTGAGTGACGACGTGGATACTGCGCACGAGCGATGCCCTTCTGCCGGGGAAAGGTCAGGGAGAGGCCAGGGGAAGGATAGTTCCAGCATCATCAGGCCCCACAGCAGGCGGGCGTGGTCCCGGTCTGCCGCATGTTCCGTCGGGACATTCCGTACGGCGGCGGCGCTGAGAAAACCGGAGGCGCAGAGCCGGGGCCCGGCCAGGACGCCGGTGGCGAAGTCCCAGAGCCTGGTGCCCGGTGCCATGAAGGCGCCGACCGGGAAGGTGAACGGCTGCTTCTGCCGCTCCCGGACCGCACGCGGGACCACCTCCGCTCCGGCGTCCCACAGGATCTGCTTGCGCCGGCACCCGGTGACCTTCAGCGCGTCGGGAGTTCGCCGCGCGAACCGGGTGACGGACGGCCGGCAGTAGGGCACACGACCCTCGACCGCGTGCGCCATGGAGAGGTGGTCGAGTTTGCGGAGGTTCAGGCCGGGCAGCTTGTGCAGCCGGTCGAAGGCCGGAATCAGAAGGCGGGAGCCCTCGGCACACAAGGAGCCGCCGGCGCTGAGGGGTCCAGGGCCCGCTTGACCAATCCGATCGCCCGCGGGCTGTACGACATGCTCAGATGGGCGGAGAAGTCGACGAAGCAGCCCTCCTGCAAGGTGATGTTCTGCACCGTTGCTCCGGGGCCCGCCGTCATGAACGTGCTCTGCCAGGGGGTGGTGATCTCGTCGTACTTCGTGGCGATCACGGTGTAGTCGACCCCGGGAACGGTGTCCCCGTCGGCGTTGAGCTCTTTGATGAAGTCGGATTTCTCGTACTGCTGGATGCCCGCCTTCCCGAGGGGCTTCGCCCCGGACTCCAGTATGTGGAGCTTGTCGGCGAGGGTCTCGATGCCGCTCATGGTGGTGCCGTGGTTGGTCGCGCCGAGTTGGACGACCTTCTTGACCTTGTTCTTCGAGGGGTCGGCCGGGTTGGCGCCTCCGTCGGCCTTGAGGTACCAGCGGGACAGGGTCCCGCCCTGGGAGTGGCCGACGAGGTCCACCTGCCCGGAGCCGCTGGCGGCGAGCACTTTGTCCACGAAGGCGGCCAGCTCCTTGGAGGACTTCTTGATGTCGCCGTAGCCCTTGACGGTGGGAGCGAGAGCTACTCCGGCGTCGTCGGTGTCGCCGAAGTCGAGGGCGTAGACGCAGTAGCCCTGGGCCTTCAACTCGGGGGACATCCGGGCCCAGTTGTTGTAGCGGTTCTCGTATGTTCCGTGGACCAGGACGACCGGACGCGGGTGGGCGGCGCCGGGACGGCAGTTCCAGTCGTTGGCGCCCGGTGGATCGATGTCGAGGCGGAGGATGGAATAGCCCATGGCGGGAAGGAAATTGTCCTGCGCCGGGCCGGTCTCCGCTGCCGCGGACGTGGAGGTGGCCAAGACCGTCGCCGCGGCGGCGGCACAGACGGCGGTGGTGTATCTGCGTATGTGCAAGACGGCTCCTGAGGAGTGCGGAACTCGGACCACGCGCGATGTTTCTCATGAGTGCCGGCCAAGGAGGGAGCCCCGGGTGACCTCTCCCGACACCCCCACCGGATGACGCTCCGTCACCCCCGGATCCGGTACCGCCCGAGGAGGATCCCTGACCGTCGGCCTCGTGCCCCGGGGCGACCTTCCCGGCCCTCGGTGTGCAGGCCGGGCCGGGAGCTGTAGAGGGAGGGAAGCACAGGTTTGGTACTCGCACCCCGCGAATAGTCAGATCATCACACCAGTCACACCCGGCCATCACATCTCTACAAGATCGCGTGACGAGCCCTCACGGTCCTTCGTCCGATCAGTGCCCCGGCCCGGGACAGCTCGAAGGCGATCCCGGCCGCGGACCACTTGTGGGTGCGGCGCAGTTCTTCTACGAGGGCGAGATGCTCGGACGGTGTCGCGATGGGCCTCGTACGGGTACGGCATCGCTCGACGAGACGACGCCGTCCCATCATGGTGAGGGGTGCCCATTCTTGCGCGTCACGCAGCGGAACCAGGCGCAGGGGCTCGCCGTGACCGGTCCCACCGGGCGATGGCCTCGGCGACCTCTCGGATGGCGCTGCGGAGAAGGTCACCATAGGGACCCTGGGAAGGCTGGGGGCGTGCGTCTTGGCTGCGTTGATGTGTTCGGTGGCGGCTTCGAAGGAGCCGAGTCGGCGGTAGTTGTCGGCGAGGTTGAGGTGCAGGGAGGGGTAGAGGCCGGCGATGTGGAGGCCGGCGTGGTGCTCCTGGATGCGCTGCTCGGTCACGGCATCGGCAGCGTCGAGGGCCCGGATGTCCCAGGCGAGGGCCTGAGCGGGATCATCGTGGAGGTCTGCCAGGTAGTGGGCGAGCGAGCAGCGGTGCAGCGGATCACCGGTAACACCTGTCGCGGACCATAGGTAGCGCATGTTGCAGCCAATGCGTCGTGGCGCGGATCGCACCACTTATGCGGGTTGGCCAGGATCGACGCATCGGCTTCCGAGATGACCGTGGGGGGTTCCGTGGTACTCGGCCGCCCGCTTTCCTGACTGGTGCAGGGCGGCGTAGATCAGGATGGTGAACGCGGCTATGGCGGTGCAGGTACGGGCATCGTTGAACAGTTCCCAGCGGCTCAGGATCTTCGCATGGTCGGCCGGCGGCGCGGTGGCGGCCCACTGCTTGATGCGACCGTTGATCGGGACGTTCCCGAACCGGGTGATCAGGAAGGACGTGACGGTCAGGAGCCCCGCCGTGGCCACGAGAGCCCGGGCCCGCCCGCGTGCCAGGGCGGCCAGGGCGAGGGTGCTGAGGCCCGAGACCGCCATTGCCCCCTGCATGGTGATCCCGTTCATCTTCATCAGCTCGGTGTGAAAGTCGAGCCTCATGTCGAGCGGCACGGAGTTGAAGGCGGGGACGAGGTTGGCGGCGCCGTAGCCGAAGGCTCCGGCGAGCAGACCGGTGGAGAGCAGGGACAGGCCCAGGAGAAGGCGGTTGCGCATGTGGTTCATGCTTTCTTGGTGGGTTGGGTGAAGCGATTGCTCGGTGCTCCTCGGAGCTTGCCGTCCGGAAGTCTGCGGCCGTAGGCCAGCAGCAGGAGGTCCTGGGCGGCGCCGGACACGGGCGCGCCTGAGCCGTAGGACCAGTCGAGGTCCTCGGCGCACAACTGCACTCCGTCGAGGTCGGCGCCGAAGAACTTCAGGGTGCTGGGCCGGATGCCCTCGAGCAGGATGCGCAGCCGGTTCTCAGGGACGCGCCGGTCAAGGCCGAGGGCGACGGTGATGTCCAGCCCGTGGACGACGTCGTGGCCGAGTGCCGCAGTGAGCCCGCCGACCGGTGGTGTCCAGGGGTGGTGGGCGTTGTCCCGCAGGAAGGCGGCGAGGGCGGTGGTGGAATGGGCGGCCGCATCCCGGCGCGCGACCCTGTCGGTCATGCGGTGGAGGTTGCCGCGCGCCTTGGCCAGCTCGCCGAGCGTCGCGGGCAAGGAGAGCCGGAACCCCATCGACATGTGCGCTGCGACCTCGCGAACCCGCCATCCCGCACAAAGGCTCTGCCGGTCCCAGTGGTCGGCTCGCAGGCTGTCGAGCAGGTCCGCCAGTTCCCGGCGTTCCGCTGCGATCGCGGCCCTGACCTCGGCGTTTTTCCTCTTGAAGGCTGGCGCGTTCTCCATGCGATCAAGCGTGCCGCCAGCCGCGGTATATCTCCAATAGATGGTTTTGCTGGTACCTAGAATTGCTGGTTATGGAACTTCGTCAGCTTCGTTACTTCGTCTCGGTGGTCGAGGAGGGCGGTTTCACGCGCGCCGCCGCCCGGCTGCATCTGGCTCAGCCCGGCCTGAGTGCCCAGATCCGCCAGCTGGAGAAGGAGCTGGGGCAGCCGCTGCTCGACCGCTCCGGCCGGTCGGTGACGCTGACCGAGGTGGGCCGGGCAGTCCTGCCGTACGCCCGCGCCGCACTGGCGGCGGCGGAGTCGGTGCGGCAGACGGTGGATGCGTACACGGGGCTGCTGCGCGGCAGGGTCAGGCTCGGACTGGTCTCCGGCGCTACCAGCCACGCCTTCGACATCGCCGCTTTACTCGCGGACTTCCACGACGCCCACCCCGCGGTGGAGGTGGCCCTCACCGAGGACGCCACGGAGCGGATGCAGGCCGCTCTCCTGGCCGGCGAGCTCGATATCGCCGTCCTTGGAACGGCGGAGGAGGTGCCCCCGCCCGGAGTGGTTTTTCAGACGGTGATCGATGTCCCCCTGGTTGCCGCTGTCGCGCCCGGTGCCCCGGTTCTTGACCGCGTCGACGGTACGAGCGTCCCGCTTGCCGATCTGCGGGATCGGCCGCTGATCTGCCTGCCGCGCGGCACCGGGGTGCGCGCGGCGCTCGAACGCGGCTGCGCGCAGGCAGGATTCCGGCCCCGGATTGCCTTCGAGGCGGCAGCCCCGCATGTACTCTCGCGCCTGGCCGCGCGGGGCTTGGGCATTGCCGTGCTGCCTGCCGGTGAGGACGGGTCCCCCCTTGACGGACGGCTTCGCACCCTGCGGATCGCCCGCCCGGAGATGCGTGCCCGCATCGCGCTTGCCTGGCAGGCCAGTGGCCCTTCGAGCCCCGCGGCCCGGGTTCTCCTCAAGCGCCTACGCGATGCCATACCCAAGCCGCCCGATTCCTAGAACGCCTCTGCCTATGGTCGTCGTTGTGCCCGGGTGAGGATGGCGGCCGGGCGACCTCCACCAGGCCGCACGCCGGCCGGCACATCCGGATCTCACTCTCCGCACCGGAAAACGCCGCGCCGATGGCGGCCGGGCTCGCCTCCACCTCCGCCGGCCGCGCCGCAGCGGCCGCGTCCAGCCCGGGCCACTCCCGCGGGACCGACGCCGGCACCCCCGGGAGCACCCACCATCTGTGCTCGTCGCTGGGCGACCCCGCGGGCGCATCCAGCCGCGCCGACGCGGCCCGTTCGTGGCGCAGGTACTCGCCGGCGGCGGGCCGTAGATTCGCCCGAACCAGCTCCGCGAACTCGGGCCGGGCCGTGAAACCCCGTAGCGCGTGACGCTGCCGGATTCCTGGCCGCGACACCGGAGCGGTGGTCGTCTCCTTGGAACAAGCCGGCGGGAGCGTCACTGGTCATCCGCTGCACTTCGCTCAACGACTGGTCCCTTCCAGTACTCCCTTCGGGCGCGGCCCTCATTCAGGACCCTCCCCGCTGGGACACCGGCCCTGCTGTCCCCGGCGCCCCGCCCGCCCACCGACGTCACGGCGCACCCGGTGGCCCCCGCCGGCACCGCGCCCACCACGCCTACGGCCCCGCCGCCGTAGCCGTAGCCGGCCAACTCCTCCGAGGTCCTGGGGGAACTGTGGCGGAGACCATCCCGCCGGTGCCACCGTCCCCGCCGCTGCGGTCGCCCGTGGACACCGGTGTCCCTGGCCGGGCGCCGTGGACTTGCCCCGACTCCGCAGGCCTGGACTGGATCAGCAGGTGGTGGAGCGCTGCGGAAGTGGTCCTCGGTTGCCCCCGCCC
>NZ_JBPQTW010000279.1:0-7470 GCF_051386535.1 Streptomyces sp. URMC 127 | reverse complement strand
GGGACGAACGGGACCGGCGGGGCGGGGGCCGCGGGCGGTTCCGGCCACCTCGGGGCGTCCTCCGCCGCCGCCCGCGGCAGCGGTATCCGCGGACCGGAAGCGCCGTTTCCGCCGTGCGGGCGCGGCCCGCCGCGGCCGGCTTCCTCGCTCACAGCGCCCCTCCGGGTGCCGGCGGAGCCACGACCCGCGGCCCGCGGTGCGCGGTGGAGAGCAACTGCAGCCCGAGGCGCAGCCGGCGGCGCGCCTCCTCCTCGGTGACGCCGAGCTGCGCGGCCGTCCGGCGGTAGTCGAGGCGGCGCAGGTAGGCGAGGTCGAGGGCGGCGCGCAGCGGGGCGGGCATGGACGTGACGATGTAGTCGGCGCGGGCGGCGGCGGACGCCGCCCTGACCTTCTCCTCGATCTCCTCGGGCGTGGCCGCCCCCTCGCTCTGGGACTGCCGCAGCCGCTCGACCGACTGACGGTGGGTGAGCGCGGCGATCCAGGAGCGCAGCGAGCCCTCCTTGGGGTCGAAGTCGCCGGGGTGCTCCCAGACGTGGGCGAAGACCTCGCGCGTGACGCGGTCGGCGGCGGTCTCGTCCTCCAGGACGCGATGGGCGAGGGTGTGCACCAGGGAGGCGAAGCGGTCGTAGAGTTCGCCGAGGGCGGCCGCCTCGCCGTGCGCCAGACGCTGCTGCATCTTGCGGTCCCACCGGGGTGGTGCTCCGTCGGTCGCCATGGCTGCCCCCTCCGTTCTGCCGCCGATCCGATTCGTGCCGTCCGCCGAAAGTGTGTGCGTCGTACTCATGCCCGGCGCGGCGTCGCACCGAGCTTGTGCCCACGGTCACATACTCCTCGAATGTAGTGGCCGGGTCCGACAGTCCGGCCGCCTTTGCGGGGAACATCGTGAAGATCGCCCCGCCGCGCGGCCCCGGATGGTATGGACACGGTCACTTTCCGCACATCTGGCCGATCGTTACGGATCGTACGTGCGCGAATGTGCCGATGTGTTATGCGGGTGTGACCGGAACTTTGGGGATTAACGGTTCGAGCTGGGCATAGGCTCGTTGGGGGCCGGTTCGGCCCCTCGGCGTTTCCCGTGGCGGAGACCGGGGAGACGCCGGGCAGCCACGGCTGCGGAAAGGTCCGTTCCGGGGAGCGAGAGACCGAGCGAAGGGGCTTCGAGCGCGTGACGCTGAAGGTGAAGGACGCCGAGCGCGGGGACTGGGCCGTCCTCCGTGTCTCCGGTGAGATGGACCTGGTGACGTCGCCGGTGGTCCGGCAACGCGTGCACGACGCGGTCGCCGACGGACGGCGCAGTCTCGTGCTCGACCTGGCCGAGGTGCGCTTCTGCGACTCCAGCGGCGTCGGCGTGCTCATCGCCGCCCGCCGCCTGATGCGCTCCTGTCAGGGGCGCCTGAGACTCATCCTGCCCCCGCAGGGCGGCGCGGCGGAGGGCTCCCACGTCAACAGGGTGCTCGGCGCGCTCGGGGTGCGCCGGCTCTTCGAGATCTACCCCGACCTGGCCACGGCCACCCACGAGGGGCACGACGGCACCGGCGACGCCGCCCTCGGCCACATCCCCGCGCAGTCCGCCTGACGCTCCGTCCGTACGCCTCCTCGCGCCCTGCAGAAGGCTCGGCGCCCGCCTGCCCCGCAGCAGCCTCAGCCCTCGCGCGGGAACTCCGCCCGTACGACGAATCCGCCCTCCCGCGTCGCATGCGCCTCCAGCGTCCCGCCCAGGCTCTGGGCCCGTTCGCGCAGTCCCACCAGGCCGTGCCCGCCGCCGGGCAGCCCCGGCGCCGGCACGGCCGCGTCCGGCGGTCCGTTGCGGACCTCCACCAGCAGCTCGCCCGCGGCGTCCTCCGACAGCCGGACCCGTACCCGCGCACCGGGCGCGTGCTTGCGGGCGTTGGTCAGCGCTTCCTGCACCGTGCGGAACGCCGCGCGCTCGACGGCCTCGGAGCGGCCGGCCTCGGGGGCGCACGTGTTCTCGTACGTCACGTCGAGCGCGCTCAGCTCGATCAGCCGCGGCAGGTCCGCGAGGCGCGGCTGCGGCGTGAGCTCCTCGGTGTCGGCCCCGGCGGCACGCAGGATGCCGACCATGTGCCGCAGCTCCTCCAGCGTGCGCACCGACAGCTCGCGGATCCTGCGGGCCCCTTCGCGCGCCTGCTCGTCGCCCGTGCTGATCTGGACGGCGCCCGCCTGCAGGCTGATCAGGCTGACCTGGTGGGCGACGACGTCGTGCATCTCGCGGGCGAGCCGGGCGCGCTCGGTGGCCAGGACCTGGTCGGCGAGCAGCCGGTCCTCGCGGGCCCGGCTGCGCGTCAGCTCGTCCAGCCGGGCGCCGAGCTCGCGCCGGGTGCGGGTGAGCAGGCCGAGCGCGACGGGCGTGGCGGCGGTGACGCACGCGTCGACGAACTGGAGGGCGACCTCGCGCCGGTCGGCGAAGGACAGCCCGGAGATCGGGTACGGCAGGAAGTGCGCGGCGGCGAGCAGCGCGGCCGCGCCGACCAGCAGCCGCCGGTCGGTGCGCAGGGTCGCCACGGTGTACAGCGCGATCATCGGGGCGAACCAGATGTAGCCGATGTAGATGCCGGGCAGCGTCACCGCGAAGACGGTGAGGGGGAAGCGCCGGCGCCACAGCAGCGCGGCCGCGGCCGCGAGCGACACCCCGAGGTCCAGGCCGGGCTTCGGCCCGTTGACGAGCAGGGCGTCCAGGGCCGCTATCAGCGCGGGGACGGCGATCGGCAGCGCGGTGCGGACGCGCGGGGGCAGCAGGCGCAGGGCCGCGGCGGCGGTCACGGGGCGCCGCCCGTGCCGCCCGCGCCGTTTGCCCTGTTCATGCCGTTTGCCCTGTTCGCCGTGGCCTCCGTGGTCTCGCCCTGCGGCCGCTGCTTGCCCTGCGCGGTGACGAGCCCCGCCCGGTCGGCGACGATCGCCGCCTGGACGCGGTTCAGCCCGCCGAGCTTGCCGAGCACCGCTCGGACGTGGTCCTTGACCGTGCTGGGCGCGAGCCCCATCCGCTCGGCGATCTGCGGGTTGGCCAGCCCCGCGCCGAGGTGGGCGAGCACTTCGCGCTCGCGCGGCGTGAGCACCGAGACCGCCTCGGCGGCCGTGGTCTCGGCTTCGGAGGCGAGGTAGCCGCCGATCACCGCGCGGGTCACGCCGGGGTCGAGGACGCTGCCGCCCGCCGCGAGGGTCCGCACGGCCTGGACGAGCTGCTCCGGGTCGGTGTCCTTGAGCAGGAAGCCGGTCGCGCCGCCGCGCAGGGCCGCCGCCAGGTACTCGTTGGCGTCGAAGGTCGTGAGCATGGCGACGGCGGGCGGCTGCGGGGCGTCGCGCAGGGCGCGCAGGACGGTCAGGCCGTCGACGTCCGGCATCCGGATGTCCAGCAGGACGACGTCCGGGGCGCAGTCGCGCACGGTGGCGACGGCCTCTCCGCCGCCGCAGTCGGCGACCACCTCGATGTCCGGGGCCGTGCCCAGGATCATCCGCAGCCCGGACCGGACGAGCTGCTCGTCGTCCACCACCGCAACACGGATCACCTGCCGTTACCTCTTCCACGCCTACTGCTGACTGCGCTGCTGCTCTGTGCGTTCACGACCCGCTAGACCCGGTTCGGAGGAGTCCGGTTCCGGTCCCGCCCCCCAGCCTGCCGTACGGGTCCGACAACCATGGCCGAAAACGGAGCGTGGCGCTCCGCCTGACCGCCCTTCGGACCGCCCCCGCCGACCGGCGGAGTGACCCCCTCCGATCGGCGGGGTCGAGCCGGGACCCGCGGCGGATTCCGCAGCGGGCGCACGGACGGCAGAGTGCTGTCCGTACTGCAGCATGCCGGGACTGACCTACCGGCAGTGAGGTGCTGCGGCACACGGCCGCGGACCGCCGCATCCCCCACAAGCGGCGGCCCGATGCTCGGACGGGAACTTCCGAGTGGCCGAACTTGCCCCGCCCGGAGCGATCCGGGCGGGGCGGGGGATTACTTCAGGGAAGCCCCGGACCGATCACACCGGTTCGGGGCTTTCTGCTGCGCCCGCCTGCCCGGGGCGGCTCGGGGCACCCGGACAGCCCCATAACTCCGTACGCCTGACTCCGTACGCCCTGGGGAGGGCGGAGCCGGGCGGCGCCGTCACATCGGCGGTGCCGCCGGTGCCGGTCCCAGCGTGGTCGTTCCCGGGGCGGCCCGGTGGCCGAGGCCCGTGCGGTACGCGTCCAGCGCCGCCTCGACCCGCCCCGTCCGCCGCAGCAGATCGCCCAGCAGCCGGCACAGGTCGGCCAGGTCGCCCGCGGCCCCCGTCCGTTCCAGCAGCGACAGCGCCGCGCAGTAGTGCTCCTCCGCCGTCTCGGTGAGCCCCCGCTCCTCCGCGATCAGGCCCAGCAGCCGGTGCGCGCCGCCCGCGTGGACCGCGCCGCGCTCCGCGCCGAGCGCCGAGCCGGCCGCGGACTCCGCCACCGGCGGCGCCAGCAGCGGGCTCAGCAGCGCCTCCGCCTCGGCGGCCTTGCCGCGCCGCCGCAGCACGTCGGCCAGCTCCACCTCCACCTGCACGGTGAACAGCGCCGCCCGCTTCGACGCCAGCATGTCGCGCGCCGTCCGCAGCTCGCTCTCCGCGCCCTCCAGGTCGCCGTTCTGCGCGCGCACGTAGCCGCGCATCCAGTGGCAGTGCGCGAGCTCGGTGCGGATGTGGAGCTGCTGGTAGAGCTCCTGGGCCTTGGCGAGGGAGGCGTCGGCCTCCGCGATGCGGCCCTCGGCGATGAGCGTACGGGCCACGCCGCGGTGCATGCCGGCGACGAGCGCCGGGTCGTCCACCTGCGGCGCGAGCGCCAGGGCCAGTTCGGCGGCGTGCGCGGCGCGGGCGTGCGCCCCCATGTCCATGTACGGGGCGATGGACGCCGTGTAGAGGAGCAGCAGCGCGTCCGGGTCGTGCAGGCCGGAGGCGTTCAGCTCGTCCAGGGCGGTCTCCAGCAGGTAGCAGGCGTAGCGCAGCTCGCCCGCCAGGAGGTGGGCCGTGGCGCGGCCGCGCAGCGCGGGGACGCGGCGCGGCAGCGGCTCGTCGGCCAGCAGCGCCTCGGCGGCGGCGTAGTGGTCGCGGGCCTCGGTCAGGTCGCCGGTCTCCAGGGCGCAGTCGCCGAGCCCGAGGTGGGCCGCGGCCTGTTCGCCGTGCAGCCGCGCGGCCGCCGCCTCGTCGCGCAGCGCGGCGTAGCGGACGGCGGCGTCCTCGGCGGCGCCGGTGGCCAGGACGCGCCGGGCGTCGGTGAGCCGCATCCGCAGCCGGGTGGCCAGGTGGGCGGGGCGGCCGGTGGCGAGCTCGTCGACGGTGGTGCCGAGGCGCTCGGCGAGGTGGCGCAGGGCCGTCTCGGAGGGGCGGACCCGGCCGGACTCCAGGGTGGAGATGTAGGCGGCGGTGTAGGCGGGCTCGGCCAGCTGGCGCTGGGTGAGGCCCTTGGCCGTCCGCAGCCGCAGCACGCGCCGGCCGATCTCGGCGGGCCCCTCCGCCCGTATGCCGTGGGTGCTGTTCTCGGCCACTGCTGCCCCTCGGTAGGTTACGCCGTGCTTTTCGCCATGCATTTCAGGTAGACGTTGACGACCGCGTGCACGACTGCGTGGACGACCGCGCAGTACGTGCAGTACGTGACGACTACTACGTGACGACGTGAGGATGGAACCATGCCGGATGCCCGCGCCGGGCAGGATCTCGCAGGGGGCGCACAGAGGCGCGGAGGGGCGCTCGGTGCGGAAGCGGCCATGGCGGAAGCGGCCGCGGCGGGTGCCGCCGTAACCGGTACTGCCGCGGCGGGCGCTGGCGCGGCCGGTGCGGCCGTGACCGGTACTGCCGCGGCCCCGTCGGTGACCGGTCGGCACCGCCAGCCCGGCCTGGTCCTCACCGACCACCACTTCGACGTGCCGCTCGACCACGACGACCCCACCGGCGAGCACATACGCGTCTACGCGCGCGAGGTCGTCGCGGCGAGCCGCGAGCACGACGACCTGCCCTGGCTCGTCTACCTCCAGGGCGGCCCCGGCTTCCCCGCCGGCCGCCCCGTGGGCCGCGAGAGCTGGCTCGACCGCGCCCTGGAGGACTACCGCGTCCTCCTCCTCGACCAGCGCGGCACCGGCCGCTCCACCCCCGCCACCCGTCAGACCCTCCCGCTCCGCGGCACCCCCGCCCAGCAGGCCGACTACCTCGCGCACTTCCGCGCCGACGCGATCGTCCGCGACTGCGAGCACATCCGGCGCCGGCTCCTCGGCGACCGGCCGTGGACGGTGCTCGGGCAGAGCTTCGGCGGCTTCTGCGCGGTCACCTACCTCTCCCGCGCGCCCGAGGGACTCGCCGAAGTGCTGATCACCGGCGGCCTCCCGGGCCTCGACGCCGACGCGGACGCCGTCTACCGCGCCGCCTACCCGCGCATGGAGCGCAAGACCCTCGCCCACTACGACCGCTATCCCGGCGACGAGGCCGCCGCCCGCCGCATCGCCGCCCACCTCGCCGAGCACGAGGAGATCCTCGCCGACGGCACCCTGCTGTCCGTCCAGGCCTTCCAGCAGCTCGGCATCCTCCTCGGCACCGGCGACGGCTCGCACCGCCTGCACTACCTCCTGGAGGACGCCTTCGCGGAGACCGCCGACGGGCCGCGGCTCTCCGACGCGTTCGGCGAGCAGGTCGCGGCGATCCTCTCCCGCGCCCACTGCCCGCTCTACGCGCTGCTCCACGAAGCCATTTATGCCCAGGACGGAGCGGCGACGCACTGGGCGGCCGAGCGCGTACGGGCGGAGTTCCCCCAGTTCGACCGCCACGACGCCGACGGCGGGCGCTTCCTCTTCACCGGCGAGACCGTCCACCCCTGGATGCTGCGCACCCATCCCGCCCTGCGCCCGCTGCACCGCACCGCCGAACTCCTCGCCGAACGCAAGGGCTGGACGCCCCTGTACGACGCGGAACAGCTCGCCCGCAACACCGTCCCGGTGGCCGCCGCGATCTACCACGACGACCTCTATGTCGACACCGCGCACTCGCTGCGCACGGCGCGGGCGATCCGCGGGCTGCGGACGTGGGTCACGGACGAGTACGAGCACGACGGGCTACGGGCGGGAGGCCGGGCGGTGCTGGACCGGCTGCTGAGGCTCGTACGGGACGAGGCGTGAAGGTTCCTTGAGGTTCCTTCGCTCGTTGGTTTTCTTTCGTCGCCTCCATTGCCGGACGCCTTCCGGGCCCCTACGTTAAGCCGCGCCTCAAAGCGACTTGACCCGCCGCTTAACAAGGCGGCGGGGCCCGGGAGGAGCCCCCCCATGAGACGACGAATATCCCTCGCGGCCGGCGCCGCCGCCGTCGCCGCGGCCCTGGCCGCGACACTCACGCCCCCCGCGTCGGCGGCGAACCCGGACCCGCACCCGGCCCCGGACAGACCCGCGGCGTCTCAACGCATGCAGAACGTCGAGTACTTCACCGGCCCCGACGGACACCCCCGCCACACCACCATCCCCGCATCCCCCGC
>NZ_JBPQTW010000278.1:0-7515 GCF_051386535.1 Streptomyces sp. URMC 127 | reverse complement strand
GGTCGGGGGAGGGGCCCTGGAGGCCGGGGAAAGGCCCTTGCTGCTCGTTCCCGTCCCCTCCGCCCGCCGCGCCGTCGCCGCCCGCGGCCACGACGCCGGACGGCGGCTCGCCCTCGGCGCGGCGCGGGAGCTGCGCGCGGGCGGGCTCCCGGTTGCCGTGGCGGCCGTGCTGCGGCAGCACAGGGCCGTCGCCGATCAGGCCGGCCTCGGCGCCCGGCAGCGCAGGGCGAATGTCGCCGGTGCCCTGGGGGTACGTATGGGAGCAGAGAGGCTTTTGAGGTCAGAAGGGCCGGTGGTGCTGGTGGATGACCTGATGACCACGGGATCCTCGCTGGCCGAAGCGGCCCGTGCCGTCTCGCTCGCGGGCGGGCGGGTGCTGGGCGCCGCCGTCGTGGCCGCGTCCGTCCTGTCCGGCCCGTCCGGCCGAAAAGAACCGGAACTGAAGGGCAATGTCATTCGTTGCTGATGGTAACGGCAGGGAAACACCTGAATGGAGGTACGTCCCGGTAGGGGCTACCGACAGGCGTCCGAGCGAGATATGTTCGGTTGAGAGGAATGGCAAGGCTATGCCTCACATTTCCGAATGGCGCGCTTTGCTCGCTTTCGCGGAAGCTTGAAGTCGATGGGGTGCAGGCCTTGCCGATGGGGGAGGAGGAGGTGAAAACCGCCAAGTCGGTGGCTCCGGGTATCCCCGGAGTCTGATGCAAGAGGGATGCGCTCCGCACCTTCGGCGGGGCGATCCGGGAACGGAGTTCTGCGTGGACATCGTCGTCAAAGGCCGCAAGACCGAGGTGCCCGAGCGCTTTCGCAAGCACGTGGCCGAGAAGCTGAAGCTGGACAAGATCCAGAAGCTCGACGGCAAGGTGATCAGCCTCGACGTCGAGGTGTCCAAGGAGCCCAACCCCAGGCAGGCCGACCGCTCCGACCGGGTGGAGATCACGGTGCGTTCCCGTGGCCCGGTGATCCGCGCGGAGGCCGCAGCCACCGATCCGTACGTCGCACTGGACCTGGCCACCAGCAAGCTCGAAGCACGACTGCGCAAGCAGAACGACAAGCGCCACACCCGGCGGGGCAAC
This sequence comes from Streptomyces sp. URMC 127, assembly GCF_051386535.1. Taxonomy (NCBI): domain Bacteria; kingdom Bacillati; phylum Actinomycetota; class Actinomycetes; order Kitasatosporales; family Streptomycetaceae; genus Streptomyces; species Streptomyces sp. URMC 127. Next base: position 6,439 of record NZ_JBPQTW010000278.1, on the reverse strand, counting down.
GGCCGCATCCCCGCGAGCGATGTCGCATCGACCGTCATCGGCGCCGCCGAGCTCACCGACAGCGGTGAACTCGCCGCCGAGCACGCGTCGGAGGTGCCGGTCACCCGCATGGGATCCCTGGAGATCCGGGGCGAAGGCCCCCTGGTGGTCCGCGAGAAGACCCACTCCGCAGCGCCCATGACCCTCGATCAGGCGCTCTACGAAATGGAGCTGGTCGGGCACGACTTCTACCTGTTCGTCGACTCCGACACCAAGCAACCCAGTGTCGTCTACCGGCGGCACGCCTACGACTACGGCGTCATCCACCTCAATGCCGACCCGCTCTTCGAAGGAGAGCCCGGTGGTGCGGGCGGGGAGCTGGGCGGCTGACCCGGGAGGCCCCGGCCTCCCGCGTCCATCGCCGTAGTCCACCCCGAGTCAGGTGCCCTCGGAGCGCGCCCCCGCGCTCCCGGGGCACCGGCGTGCGACGACGGGCGACGACGGGTACCGACGGAAAGCACTGCCCGGCGTCCCGGCATGAAATCATGACCCCGGCAGCCAACCACCGGCGCCGGGGAACCGGTTGGGCGGCGCAGCACGCAGCACAGTGCAACCGCGAGGGGCTCTGGGCCTTCAGGGGTCTTCAGGGGGAGGAACAATGGCGGACAGGTTCGGGCCCGTACTCGAGCCCGGCGAGGACGACGACGGCTCCTGCACGGACAGGAGCACGGCGCGCGAGGAGCCCATCCGGGTCCTGGTCGTGGACGACCACGCGCTCTTCCGCCGCGGCCTGGAGATCGTTCTGGCCCAGGAGGAGGACATCCAGGTCGTCGGCGAGGCCGGTGACGGCGCGGAGGCCGTGGACAAGGCCGCGGACCTGCTGCCCGACATCGTGCTGATGGACGTCCGCATGCCCAAGCGCGGCGGCATCGAGGCCTGCACCTCCATCAAGGAGGTGGCCCCCAGCGCGAAGATCATCATGCTGACGATCAGCGACGAGGAGGCCGATCTCTACGACGCCATCAAGGCCGGGGCGACCGGCTACCTCCTCAAGGAGATCTCCACCGACGAGGTCGCCACGGCGATCCGCGCCGTGGCCGACGGGCAGTCGCAGATCAGCCCCTCGATGGCCTCCAAGCTCCTCACCGAGTTCAAGTCGATGATCCAGCGCACGGACGAGCGGCGGCTCGTGCCCGCCCCCCGGCTGACGGACCGCGAGCTGGAGGTCCTCAAGCTGGTCGCCACGGGGATGAACAACCGCGACATCGCCAAGGAGTTGTTCATCTCCGAGAACACCGTCAAGAACCACGTGCGGAACATCCTGGAGAAACTGCAGCTGCACTCCAGGATGGAGGCGGTGGTCTACGCGATGCGGGAGAAGATCCTGGAGATCCGCTAGCCGTAGCCGTAGCCGTATCCGCGGCCGGGTGCTGGTGAGCCCCCGGCCGCGCCTGGTCCCCGGCCGGCCCCCGGCCGCGCCTGGCCCCGGCCGCGCCTAGGCCAGGGCCTTCACCAGCTCTGCCGCCAGCCGCGCGTCGTCGCAGCGCTCGATCCGTACGGCGTGGCAGCCCACCCACTCCGCCGCCTCCCTCAGGGCCCCGGCCATCGGCGCCACTGCCCTGGGTCCGTCGAGGGAGACCTGCCGGGCCACCAGCGTGCCGCCGTCGCGCGCCGGGTCCACGCGCCCCAGCAGACGCCCGCCGGCCAGCAGGGGCATCGCGAAGTAGCCGTGTATCCGCTTGGTCTTGGGCACGTACGCCTCCAGGCGGTGGGTGAACCCGAAGATCCGCTCGGTGCGGGGGCGGTCCCAGACCAGCGAGTCGAACGGCGACAGCAGCGTCGTGCGGTGCCGGCCGCGCGGCGGTGCGGCCAGGGCCGCCGGATCGGCCCAGGCGGGCTTGGACCACCCCGCCACCTCGACCGGCACCAGCCCGGTCTCCTCGATGACGGCGTCCACCTGCTCGCCCTTGAGGCGGTGGTAGTCGGCGAGGTCCGCCCGGGTCGCCACGCCCATCGCGGCGCCCGCCTGGGCCACCAGGCGCCGGATGCACGCGGCGTCGTCCAGGTCGTCGTGGAAGAGGTCACCGGGGACGGCGCGCTCGGCCAGGTCGTACACGCGCTTCCAGCCGCGCCGGCGGGTGCAGACGACCTCGCCGGTGTCCAGCAGCCACTCCACCGCGATCTTCGTCTCGGACCAGTCGTACCACTCGCCGCCGTTCTTGGCGCCGCCCAGCTCCGTGGCCGTCAGGGGCCCCTCGGCCTTCAGCCGGTCGCGGACGGCGGCGCACGAGCGCTCGGCGTCCTCCATCACGTGCCAGCGGTGGCCGCGGGCCTGGAAGGCCCGGCGCCGGAACGCGAACAGCGGCCACTCCTCGACGGGCAGGATGCACGCCGCGTGCGACCAGTACTCGAAAGCGTGGTCCCCCGACCAGTACGCCGCCTCGACGCTCTCCCGCCCGACCGCGCCCAGCCGGGCGTACGGCACCAGCTCGTGCGAGCGGGCGAGCACCGAGATCGTGTCCAGCTGGACGGCCCCCAGGCGGCGCAGCACGCCGCGCGTGCCCGCCCGCCGGTCCGGGGCGCCGAGGAGGCCCTGGGCGCGCAGGGCCAGCCGGCGGGCGTCATCGGCCGACAGGTGGTGCTCGGGCTTGCGGGCGCCGGGCCCACGGCCCTTGGCGGAGGCGGCAGTTGTCATGCCGGTCACCTTAGGCGGGGGCACTGACAATGCCTCCGCAAGCCGTCAGCCGCGCCCGGGAAAGGGCAGGTAGGGGACGGCGGAGGGCAGGCCGAGGTCGGAGGGGAGCAGGGAGCCGACCCACGCGTCGCGGCGGGTGCCCGCATGGGCGATCTTCGATCGCAGGGTGCCCTCCATCGTGAAGCCGGCCTTCAGGGCCACGGCCCGGGAGGCCTCGTTGCCGGCCTCCGCGTACCACTCCATGCGTTCGACGCCGAGGCGCTCGAAGCCCCAGCGGACCACGGCGCGGGCGGCCTCGGCGGTGTATCCGCGGCCGCGCTGCTCCTTGGCCGTCCAGTAGCCGATCTCGGCCTGGCGCTCGCGGGAGGGCTGCGGGACCGGCGTCAGGCTCATGGAGCCGGCCAGCAGGCCCTCCTCACGGGTGAACACGCCCCACGTGTAGACGGAGTCGTCGCGCCAGCCGGCCGGGCAGGTCTCGCCGGTGAAGGTCCGGGCGTCCTCGGGGGTGTAGGGGGAGGGCACGCTCGTGTAGCGGGGGATGCCGGGGTCCTGGCAGGCGGCGTGCAGGGCGTCCGCGTCGGCGGGGGTGAAGGGGCGCAGCAGCAGGCGCTCGGTGGTGAGGCTCGTGGGCTCCATGGGCGGAGTGTAGGAACGGCGGCGGAGTGCGGCTGGATCGGGGACGGAGTGCGTCCGGAGCGGCAGCGGGGGCGCTCCCGGGAAACGAGCGCGGGGCACCTCGGGGACGGTTGGCTCGTTCCATGGACGGGTGACACCGCGGGTGACACCCGGCCCGGGTGATGACGGACCTCCCGGCGCGGCGGGGTCCTCGCTTACGATGGCCGTTGCGGCGGGGACTGTCCCGTCGTGCCCGCGTACCCGCCCCCTGCCCACGGCGGGGGAGAACCGGTGCCAGGCCCGACCGGCAAGGAGCTAGCCTACGTGTCCGTCTTCGGCAAGATCATGCGTGCAGGAGAAGGCAAGATCCTGCGCAAGCTGCACCGCATCGCGGACCAGGTCAATTCCATCGAAGAGGACTTTCTGTCCCTCTCCGACGCCGAGCTGCGCGCCCTGACCGAGGAGTACAAGCAGCGCTATGCCGACGGGGAGAGCCTGGACGACCTCCTGCCCGAGGCGTTCGCGACCGTCCGCGAGGCGGCCAAGCGCGTCCTCGGCCAGCGTCACTACGACGTCCAGCTCATGGGTGGCGCCGCCCTGCACCTGGGGTACGTGGCCGAGATGAAGACCGGTGAGGGCAAGACCCTCGTCGGCACCCTCCCGGCCTACCTGAACGCCCTGTCGGGCGAGGGCGTGCACCTCATCACGGTCAACGACTACCTGGCCGAGCGCGACTCCGAGCTGATGGGCCGGGTGCACAAGTTCCTGGGCCTGTCCGTCGGCTGCATCCTGGCGAACATGACGCCGGCGCAGCGCCGCGAGCAGTACAACTGCGACATCACGTACGGCACGAACAACGAGTTCGGCTTCGACTACCTGCGCGACAACATGGCGTGGTCGAAGGAGGAGCTGGTCCAGCGCGGGCACAACTTCGCCGTGGTCGACGAGGTCGACTCGATCCTCGTCGACGAGGCCCGTACGCCGCTGATCATCTCCGGCCCGGCCGACCAGGCCACCAAGTGGTACGGCGACTTCGCCAAGCTGGTCACGCGCCTGACCAAGGGCGAGCCGGCCAACCCGCAGAAGGGCATCGAGGAGACCGGCGACTACGAGGTCGACGAGAAGAAGCGCACGGTCGCCATCCACGAGGCCGGTGTCACCAAGGTCGAGGACTGGCTGGGCATCGACAACCTCTACGAGTCGGTCAACACCCCGCTCGTGGGCTACCTGAACAACGCCATCAAGGCGAAGGAGCTCTTCAAGCGCGACAAGGACTACGTCGTCATGGACGGCGAAGTCATGATCGTCGACGAGCACACGGGCCGTATCCTCGCCGGCCGCCGCTACAACGAGGGCATGCACCAGGCCATCGAGGCGAAGGAAGGGGTGGACATCAAGGACGAGAACCAGACGCTCGCCACGATCACCCTGCAGAACTTCTTCCGCCTCTACAACAAGCTGTCCGGCATGACCGGTACGGCCATGACCGAGGCCGCCGAGTTCCACCAGATCTACAAGCTCGGCGTGGTGCCGATCCCGACCAACCGGCCGATGGTCCGCAAGGACCAGTCCGACCTCATCTACCGCACCGAGGTCGCCAAGTTCGACGCCGTGGTCAAGGACATCGCCGAGAAGCACGAGAAGGGCCAGCCGATCCTGGTCGGCACCACCTCCGTGGAGAAGTCCGAGTACCTCTCGCAGCAGCTCGCCAAGCGCGGCATCCAGCACGAGGTCCTCAACGCCAAGCACCACGAGCGCGAGGCCTCGATCGTCGCGCAGGCCGGCCGCAAGGGCGCCGTCACCGTCGCCACGAACATGGCCGGCCGTGGTACGGACATCAAGCTGGGCGGCAACCCGGACGACCTCGCCGAGGCGGAGCTGCGCCAGATGGGCCTCGACCCGGTCGAGCACGTCGAGGAGTGGGCGGCCGCGCTGCCCGGCGCCCTGGAGCGGGCCGAGGCCGCGGTCAAGGCCGAGTTCGAGGAGGTCAAGGAGCTCGGCGGCCTCTACGTGCTGGGCACGGAGCGCCACGAGTCGCGCCGCATCGACAACCAGCTGCGCGGCCGGTCCGGCCGTCAGGGCGACCCGGGCGAGTCCCGCTTCTACCTGTCGCTGGGCGACGACCTGATGCGCCTGTTCAAGGCCCAGATGGTCGAGCGCGTGATGGCCATGGCCAACGTCCCCGACGACGTCCCGATCGAGAACAAGATGGTCACCCGGGCCATCGCCTCCGCCCAGTCCCAGGTCGAGCAGCAGAACTTCGAGACGCGTAAGAACGTCCTGAAGTACGACGAGGTGCTCAACCGCCAGCGCGAGGTCATCTACGGCGAGCGCCGCCGCGTCCTGGAGGGCGAGGACCTGCAGGAGCAGATCCAGCACTTCATGGACGACACCATCGACGACTACATCCGCCAGGAGACCGTCGAGGGCTTCGCCGAGGAGTGGGACCTGGAGCGGCTGTGGAGCGCCTTCAAGCAGCTCTACCCCGTGAAGGTCACCATCGAGGAGCTGGAGGAGGCGGCGGGCGACCGCGCGGGCATCACCGCCGAGTTCATCGCCGAGTCCATCAAGGACGACATCCACGAGCAGTACGCGGCGCGCGAGGAGCAGCTCGGCTCGGACATCATGCGCGAGCTGGAGCGGCGCGTGGTCCTGTCGGTGCTCGACCGCAAGTGGCGCGAGCACCTCTACGAGATGGACTACCTCCAGGAGGGCATCGGCCTGCGCGCCATGGCCCAGAAGGACCCGCTGGTGGAGTACCAGCGCGAGGGCTTCGACATGTTCCAGGCCATGATGGAGGGCATCAAGGAGGAGTCCGTCGGCTACCTGTTCAACCTGGAGGTCCAGGTCGACCAGCAGCTGGAGGAGGTGCCGGTCGAGGAGACCGCGCCGTCCCTGGACAAGGTGCAGGACACCATCCCCGCCGCCCGTCCGGAGATCCGTGCGAAGGGCCTGGCGCAGCCGCAGCGGCCGGACCGGCTGCACTTCTCGGCCCCCACGGTCGACGGTGCGGGCGGGACGATCGAGACCGACTACGCCAGCGACGAGACCGGCGAGTTCCGCTCGGCGGCGGACGGCATGACGCGCGCCGAGCGCCGCAAGGCGCAGAAGAACAGCGGTGGGCGGCGCCGTAAGAAGTAAGCCCTGAGA
>NZ_JBPQTW010000277.1:0-7549 GCF_051386535.1 Streptomyces sp. URMC 127 | reverse complement strand
CCCCTGACGCACGAACGCCGCATGCCCGTGGCAGGGCATGCGGCGTTCGTCGCGCGCTCCGGGCAGCCGACCGGTCGCTCAGCCGGTCAGCCGGCCAGCCAGTCCGCCGACAGATCAGAGCCGGCAGGTCAGAGCCGACAGGTCAGAGCTCCTTGCGGAACTCCTGCGCCGCCTGCAGGAAGATGTCGTTCCCCTCGGTCTCGCCGATCGTCACCCGCACTCCCTCACCCGGGAACGGCCGCACGATCACCCCGGCCCGCTCACACGCCTGCGCGAAGTCGAGCGTCCGCTCGCCCAGCCGCAGCCACACGAAGTTCGCCTGCGTCACCGCCGGCGTCCAGCCCTGGGCCGTCAGCCCCTCCACGACCCGCGCCCGCTCCGCCACCAGCGCGTCGACCCGCTCGCGCAGGGCGTCCTCGCTGCGCAGCGACGCGACGGCCGCCTCCTGCGCGATGTGGCTCACGCCGAACGGGACGGCCGTCTTGCGCAGCGCCGCGGCCACCGGCTCGTGCGCCACCGCGAAGCCCACCCGGAGCCCCGCCAAGCCGTAGGCCTTGGAGAACGTGCGCAGCACGCAGACGTTCGGCCGGTCGCGGTAGAGCTCGAGCCCGTTGGGGAACTCCGGGTCGCGCACGAACTCGATGTACGCCTCGTCGAGCACCACCAGGATGTCGGAGGGCACCCGGTCCAGGAAGGACTCCAGCTCGGCCCGGTGCACCACGGTGCCCGTGGGGTTGTTGGGGTTGCAGACGAAGATCAGGCGGGTTCGGTCGGTGATCGCCGCCAGCATCGCCTCCAGGTCGTGGACCTCGTCACCGGTCAGCGGGACCTGCACCGGAGTGGCGCCGGAGACCTGGGTGATGATCGGGTACGCCTCGAAGGACCGCCAGGCGTAGATCACCTCGTCGCCGGGGCCGGCCGTGGCCTGCACCAGCTGCTGGGCCACGCCCACCGAGCCGGTGCCGGTGGCGAGGTGCGTCAGCGGCACGGAGAAGCGCTCGGCCAGCTCGGCCATCAGGCCGGCGCACGCCATGTCGGGGTAGCGGTTGAGGGAGCCGGCCGCGGCGACGGCCCGCTCCAGCACGCCCGGCAGCGGCGGATACGGGTTCTCGTTGGAGGACAGCTTGAAGGCGACCGGGCCGTCGGCGGCGGCGGGCTTGCCCGGCTTGTAGGTGGGCACGTCGTCCAGCGCGGCGCGCAGCTTCGGGGTGTTCTCGGTCACCGCAGGTCCTCCACGAATAGCGGACATGAATACTGCACACCTTAAGAGGATTCACCGGGCCCGCGTCCAGAGTCGCGTCCGCTGCCGGGCCCGGACCCGGGAGTGAGCCCGGCCACTCGCCCGCCGGCCCGTTCCCACCCGGCCGCCGGTCCCTTTCCCACCGGATCACCCTCCCGCCACCGGCCCCGGCTACCCGTCCGACCGTCCCGCCCGGCCTCCCCAATTGCCCCGGCCGCCCTTCCCTCCGGAATCGGGGGGAGCGCTTCCGAAAAATGCCGCGCGCCGGTGGCGGGCGCCGTGGCGCGCATCCCCCATGAAGGTGAGTTGAGACCTCTTCGAGACCTGGACCATTCACCAGGTGCGGATATGCCACAGGCCAACGGCCTACCCTCAGCACCCTCAACTGACTGCGTTTCCATGGTCATTGCAGGAAATTCCACTTGCAGAAACGTCTCTGTCAACAGTCGAATATGCCGCCCTGCCAACGGACCACCCGAGCCCTACTATCGGCTCGCCATGACAGCAGCAGGGAAGCATCAGGTGAGCCGGGCGGAACCATCCCGCAGGGGCAGCCGGCATGGACGCGCGGGCATCCGCGACGTGGCCGCCGCCGCCGGGGTTTCGATCACGACCGTCTCCGACGCGCTCAACGGCAAGGGCCGGCTACCGGACGCGACCCGCCGCCATGTCCGCGAGGTCGCCGACCGGCTGGGCTATCGCCCGTCCGCCGCGGCCCGCACCCTCCGTACGGGCAAGTCGGGGCTCATCGGCCTGACGGTGACCACGTACGGGGATGAACCTTTCACCTTCACCGAGTTCGCCTACTTCGCCGAGATGGCGCGCGCCGCCACCTCCGCCGCGCTGGCCCGCGGCTACGCCCTGGTCATCCTCCCGGCCACCTCCCGCCACGACGTGTGGTCCAACGTGGCGCTCGACGGCACGGTCGTCATCGACCCCTCCGACCACGACCCCGTGGTCTCCGACCTCGTCCGCCAGGGCATCCCCGTCGTCTCCGACGGGCGCCCCGCCGGCACCCTCCCCGTCACCGCCTGGGTGGACAACGACCACGAGGCCGCCGTCCTCGGCATCCTCGACCACCTCGCCGCCGCCGGCGCGCGCCGCATCGGCCTGCTGACGGGGACGAGCACCGACACGTACACCCGCCTCTCCACCCACGCCTACCTGCACTGGTGCGAGCGGGTCGGGCAGGACCCGGTCTACGAGAAGTACCCCGCCCACGACCCCTGCGCCGGCGCCGTGGCGGCCGACCGGCTGCTCGCCCGCCCCGACCGGCCCGACGCCGTCTACGGCCTCTTCGACCCCAACGGCACCGACCTGCTCGCCGCCGCCCGCCGCTACGGGCTGCGCGTCCCGGACGACCTGCTGCTGGTGTGCTGCAGCGAGTCGACGGTCTACGCCACCACCGAGCCGCCCATCACCACGCTCTCCCTCAAGCCGCGGCGCATCGGCACCGCGGTCGTCCAGCTGCTCATCGACGCCATCGAGGGGCTGGACAGCGGCCGGCCGGTCGAGCAGGTGATACCGACCGAGCTGATCGTCCGCACCTCCTCGCAGCGCCGCCCGCCGCGCACCACGGTCAGCCCGCCGCGCGGCCCCGCCGTCTGATCCGGCACGCCTGATCCCGGCACGCCTGATCCGGGCACGCCCGGGGCCGGAGGGCCCGGCGGCAAGGGCGGGCGACGGCGAGCGGCACGGCGGGACCGCACCGGGGAGTGCCGGGGCGGGCGGCACGCCGCGCCCGCGCCGCCGTCCGGCCCGGGCGCGCCCGCTCCCGGGCGGTCAACGCGCCGTTCGCCACCTCCACCGCCTTCACCCGGCCGTCAGGGGGCGCTCGGAGGGCGCACAGCCGCTGGGCGAATGGCTCAATTGGGGAGAAAAACCCGTCGTGCGCACTCTCCTGCCCCGATTCGCGGCCCCTGGTGCGTCACAAGCCGCGACGGTCATTCCTATGATGGGCGCACGACACCACGGACCGCCGTCGACCAGGCAAGGTCCACAAGGTGCACGGCGGCGCAATGGTGGAGGGGTCGATGACTCAGGGGGCCGGTCAAGGACCCGCGGCACGGCACACGGCGGGCATCCCGCCCTTCCCCGGCTACGCCGCGCCTCCCGCGGCCCATGGCCCCGTGTCGCCGTACGCCCAGTCCGCGCCCCCCGTGCAGCCGCCGATGGACGCTCCCGACGGCTACACCCCGACCGCGCGCGACCTGCCGGTGATCGGCCACGCCCGCCGGACGGTCCCCCAGGACGTCCCGACGGTCGAGCTGACCCCGCTGACCGACCCGCACCCGCCGGCCCCCCAGCACCCCGCCCTGGGCCCGCTCTACGTGGTGGGCGACGTCCACGGCTATCTCGACGAGCTCTACGAGGCGCTGCAGGCCGAGGGGCTGATCGACGAGACGGGCCACTGGGCCGCCGGCAACGCCCGCCTGTGGTTCCTCGGCGACTTCACCGACCGCGGCCCGGACGGCGTGGGCGTGATCGACCTCGTCATGCGGCTGTCGGCCGAGGCCGCGGCCGCCGGCGGCTACTGCAAGGCGCTCATGGGCAACCACGAGCTGCTGATCATCGGCGCGAAGCGGTTCGCCGACACGCCGGTGAACTCCGGCGCCGGTACCGCCTCCTTCCAGGCGGCCTGGCTGCTCAACGGCGGCCAGCGCTCCGACATGGAGCGCCTGGAGGACCACCACCTGCAGTGGATGTCGCGGCTCGACGCCATGGCCGAGGAGGACGGGCACCTCCTGGTGCACTCCGACACCACCGCCTACCTGGAGTTCGGCGACTCCATCGAGGACGTCAACGACGCGATCACCGAGGCCCTGCAGCGCAACGACCCGGACGAGGTCTGGGACCTCTTCCGGAAGTTCACCAAGCGCTTCGCCTTCCGCGACGAGGAGGCGGGCCCGATGGCCGTGCGGGAGCTGCTGAGCACCTACGGCGGTGGCCGGATCGTGCACGGCCACAGCCCCATCCCCTACCTCCTGGGAGAGGTCGGCACGGAGGATGCGGACGCCGAGGACGACGGAGCGCCGCTGGTGGACGGCCCGCACCTGTACGCGGACGGGCTCGCGCTCGCCATGGACGGCGGCGTCACGATGGCCGGAAAACTGCTGGTCGTGCAACTTCCCCTGGCTGACTGAGGGTTCAGCGGGCAGACGGGCGGGCAGGTAGGGAGTTCCACCGCCGCGGGGGTAATTCGGGAAACACGCTGTCACCCCGCGCCGGTACGGCTCTACCATCGGCTTATCCGTAGCAGGCTCTCCTCCGTTTCCGCCCACTGCCCGGTGTAAGCCGGCTACACGGCCCTACGGAGCATCGGGGGATGCACATGAACAGCGCTCCGCATCTGCTGGCCGAGGACCGCCCGGAATTCGAGCGGGTTCTCGACCAGGCGCTGCGTACCGCGAACCATGACCCGGAACTTGCCGCAGCGATAGGACAGCGGCTCAATACAGAACAGCTGCGCGACATGGCGCTCGAATCCATGTCCGCCATCACGGCATGCGCGGCCGTCGAATACCAGAACTACGTAAGGGCGCGCGACGCACTGCGCGCGCTCTCCGCCACGGAACGCCCCCGGTCCCCGGATGACGAGGGCGCTCCGGATGAGGAAAGCGCTTCGCCCGGCGCGGCCGCCCCCGCCGCACCGGACGGGGAGCCGGAGGAATCCTCGGGCGCGGGTGCCGGAGCGGTGCTCGCCGTGCTGGCTCCGGTCCTCGCCGGTATCGCCGCGCTGATCTTCCTGGCCATCGGCTACGTCCTGCGCTCCGTCGGCTCGGACAGCGCCGTCGCGGATCCGATGGTGAACGTGGGCTGGTGGTTCGCCGGGCTCACGGCCGCCGGCGCGTTCATCGCCATGGTCGGCATCGTCCTGACGGCGTTGCGCAACGGCTCCTCCGAGGGGAGTGATGCGCGAGGGGTGCACATCCGGGAGGACACGGACCGCGCCAGAGAGGCGTGGCGGCAGGCCCTGATCCACCGCGGGCTGCTGCCCTTTGTCCGCGATGCCCTGGCCAATGCTCCCGGGGAGGCGGAGCCGAAGCCGGGGTCGGGCCCGGGCAGGCCGGGTTCCGGCGCCGGTCATTCCGCCTCGTTCGTCCCCCGGCGCCGCGAGGGCAGCGGCCGTACGCCCCAGCTGGGGTACTCCCGGCCCGGGTTCACCAGCCCCGACGGCGAATCGTCCTCCGGCGGCCGCGCCGGCTACACGAGCCCCGACTTCACCGGCCCCGAATACGGAAGCCCGGACCGCCGCCCGGAGTGAGGGTCCGGGCGGCGGTCCGGGAGCTCTTCGGTCCCCGCGCTCAGTCCGCGATCGGCAGGTAGACGCGGTTGCCCGCCGCCGCGAACTCCTTCGACTTCTCCGCCATCCCGGCCTCGGGGTCGAGGGCCAGGTCACCGCCGTGCTCGCGCCGGATGTCCTGAGAGATCTTCATCGAGCAGAACTTGGGCCCGCACATCGAACAGAAATGCGCGGTCTTCGCGGGCTCGGCGGGCAGCGTCTCGTCGTGGAAGGCCCGCGCCGTCTCCGGGTCGAGGGCCAGGTTGAACTGGTCCTCCCAGCGGAATTCGAAGCGGGCGTCCGAGAGCGCGTCGTCCCATTCCTGCGCCCCGGGGTGGCCCTTGGCGAGGTCCGCGGCATGGGCGGCGATCTTGTAGGTGATCACACCGGTCTTGACGTCGTCCCGGTCCGGCAGGCCCAGGTGCTCCTTGGGCGTGACGTAGCAGAGCATCGCCGTGCCCCACCAGGCGATCATCGCGGCGCCGATGCCCGACGTGATGTGGTCGTACGCGGGTGCGACGTCCGTCGTCAGCGGGCCGAGGGTGTAGAACGGCGCCTCCTCGCAGATCTCCTGCTGGAGGTCGATGTTCTCCTTGATCTTGTGCATCGGGACGTGGCCCGGGCCCTCGATCATCGTCTGGACGTTGTGCCGCTTGGCGATGGTGTTGAGCTCGCCGAGCGTCTTCAGCTCGGCGAACTGCGCCTCGTCGTTGGCGTCCGCGATGGAGCCGGGGCGCAGGCCGTCGCCGAGCGAGTACGTCACGTCGTAGGCCGCGAGGATCTCGCAGAGCTCCTCGAAGTTCTCGTAGAGGAACGATTCCTTGTGGTGCGCCAGGCACCACGCGGCCATGATCGATCCTCCGCGGGAGACGATGCCCGTCTTGCGGCGGGCGGTCAGCGGGACGTACCGGAGCAGCACGCCCGCGTGCACGGTCATGTAGTCGACGCCCTGCTCGGCCTGCTCGATGACCGTGTCCTTGTAGATCTCCCAGGTGAGCTCCTCGGCCTTGCCGTCGACCTTCTCCAGGGCCTGGTAGAGCGGCACGGTGCCGATCGGCACGGGGGAGTTGCGCAGCACCCACTCGCGCGTGGTGTGGATGTTGCGGCCGGTGGAGAGGTCCATGACGGTGTCGGCGCCCCAGCGGGTGGCCCACGTCATCTTCTCCACCTCCTCCTCGATGGAGGAGGTGACGGCGGAGTTGCCGATGTTGGCGTTCACCTTCACCAGGAACTTCTTGCCGATGATCATCGGCTCGATCTCCGGGTGGTTCACATTGGCCGGGAGGACCGCCCGGCCCGCCGCGATCTCCTCGCGGACGGTCTCGGGAGAAACGTTCTCCCGGAGGGCCACGTACTCCATCTCCTCGGTGATCTCACCGCGGCGGGCGTACGCGAGCTGGGTGACGGCCCGTCCGCCGCGGCCCCGGCGGGGCTGGCGCGGGCGGCCGGGGAAGACCGCGTCGAGGTTCTTCAGCCCCCCGCGCGGCGAGGTGTGCTTGATGCCGTCGTCCTCCGGGCGCATCGGGCGCCCGGCGTACTCCTCGGTGTCACCACGGCCGATGATCCAGTTCTCCCGGAGCGGCTGGAGGCCGCGCCGGACGTCCGTCTCGATCGCCGGGTCGGTGTACGGGCCGGAGGTGTCGTACAGCTGCACGTCCTGCCCATTGGTGAGATGGACCCGCCGGACCGGCACCCGAAGGTCCGGACGCGAGCCGGTCACGTAGTCCTTGTGCCAGCCGATCTCCCGGCCGGATTCGGACGTGCGTGCATCCTGCGAGGTCATGAGACCAGAACTCCCTACGCCGGCATTACCCGGTAACAGGTTCGGCGGTCGACGCAGCGGTCTTCCGTACGCACTTCCCGTACGGAGGTCAGCGCCCTCTCAGCCCGGTGCTCCGAGCTCCCGCGATTGCAAAGGTGCCACCACGCTAGCGCCTCTCCTGTCCGGAGGGCCAGGGGGGCTTGCGATGATGCGGGCGTGACCGTGGCTGTGGCCATGACCGTGCGCGTGGGCATGGCCGTGTGCG